>CAZZFH010000405.1:0-2439 GCA_964653295.1 uncultured Candidatus Bathyarchaeia archaeon
TTCAGTAATCAAGACCTCTGATCTCAACCATCGCAACAACAAATATTTCAAGATGAAATAGCGCGTTGGAAAGCAATGATCGATATCCAATGTTTGTATCGCAAATAAATGAATCAGCCTTGGTGAGAGGACTTACAAAATCCCTATAGGTTTCCAACTTTATCAGTGTCTAATGTGAGTTCGAGATCGCCCCAAATGATAATCAGCCACCACATCTTGCGGTTCCGATAATCAGTCTGAGTATTAGCTTACTGCTATCTATACGTAACAAAATGGTAGTTGACTCTTGGTAGGTCAAGGGTCATTATCTGCCTGATATTTCTTATAAATTAAGAAAGGAGGCAGATATGGACCTATCGAGAGAAACCTTTAGTAACCACAAGTATACAAGACGACTTTACCCCCCAAACCTTCCTAACTACTTTGAAGGCTTTGCGGCATTTGAAGAATATGACACAAGCCGCTCCACCGTCTTTCCCTCCCTATCATTTATCAAAAACACACTACTCACGCTAAGTGAGCAGCAGACCACTCGGGCTACCCGCCGCCATCTTCTCGAACACCTTGTCGGAAGGTTGTGGCTTGAGGAGCTCCCCGGCAAGAAGCATGCTGAGCACTATCTGCGTCATCAGCACCGGCGTAACTGCCGTCCCAATACCATCAGAAACAGCTATCACACTCTATCCTCGTTCCTGGGGTTCATCAAGAAGGCAGGCAAACTCACCATAGAGAAGATCAATAGGGGGGATATTGAGGCCTTTATCGAAGGCGAGCAAGACCGGGGCTTACAGCTCTCCACTGTGAGGACGAGGCTTCAGATACTCAAGGCCTTTGTCCGTTACCTGAATGAAGAAGGGGTAATTGATCACGATGTCTTTCCCTGGAAGATGACCATCAAACCTCCTCAGAGCTTGCCCCGGGCCATGGACCCCGATGAGGTGAAACGACTGCTCTCCGTGATTGATCACATCCGAGATCGGGCAATGATCCTGGCCCTGCTGAGAACTGGGATGAGGATTGGGGAGTTGTTGGCTACCACGGTGAATGATGTGAACCTCACCGAGCGGAAGATTCTTATCTTTGAGAGCGAGAAAAACCGCCTCGGGAGGGTGGTATACTTCACCGATGATGCCCGGGATGCCGTGAAGACCTGGCTTGCTAAGAGAGATCCCACAAACACGTTTCTCTTCTATGGTCGCAGAGGGAGGCCCTTAACCTACCCGGCTGCCCGCATGGTGTTTGTGAAGTATCTGGAAAAGGCAGGGCTCTCTCATAAGGGCTACACCCTCCACTGTTTGAGACATACCTATGCCAGTGAGCTTCTCAATGCAGGCATGCGGTTAGAGTGCCTGGAGAAACTGATGGGTCACACCTCTCTAGAGGTGACCAGGCGCTATGCGAGGCTCACTGATAAAACCAGGGAAGAGGAATACTTTCGAGCCATGGCAATCATTGAAAAGGAGGAAAGCGATGTCCATTACCAACTCTATTGTCAACTACCGACGGTTCTTAAAGAGAAGGAACTACTCAGTCCACACAGTGAAGAACTATATGAACACCCTTAAGCATTTTGTAGTGTGGGTGGATGTGCCCATTGAGGAGGTGACCCATCAGAAGGTTTCAGAGTATATTGACCATCTCTTGGATAGAAGACTCAAGCCAAAGACAATCAACTGCCACCTGCAGAGTATCCGTGGATTCTATAACTATCTCTATCACGAGGAGGGAATAAAGGTAGCTAATCCGGTGAAGAAGGGCTGTGCACTAAGAGTTCCCAAACCACTGCCACGACATCTTAGAGATGAGCAGATCATCATACTGTTTGATGTCATAGAGAGGTCTCGTGACCGGGCAATCTTTAAGGTAATGCTTCGATGTGGGCTACGGGTGGAAGAAGTGCAGAACCTGACCCTTGGTGCCTTAGAGCTAAAACGAAGAAGAATCTTTGTTCACAACGGTAAAGGCAACAAAGACCGGGTCGTCTATATAAGTGATGATGCCCGCTCTGCGCTTTTGGAGTATCTGAGGGTGAGGCCCACATCCAGGTCAAAGAACGTGTTTCTGGTGGATAAGGGCTCGTATAGAGGCAAACCTATCTCTGTTCGAGGTATACAGAAGAGGATTGAGTACTACGCCAAAATGACAGGACTCAGGCTGTCTTGCCATCACCTGAGGCATACCATGGCCACGCAGCTCCTCAACGCAGAGGCAGAGGTGGTGACCATCCAGGATCTCTTGGGTCACAACTGGATCACCACCACAGAAAGGTACTGTACGGTATCAAATCCCAAGGTAATGAGGGATTACTTCAGGGCAATGGAGGTGATCATGCAAAGAGATGCGCGAGGATATCCTTGAAACAAAGAAATACTCTTGACATTTGCAAAAAACTAAGACAGGATAAAGACATGTAACATATTAATAATAATAGGAAAATCA
>CAZZFH010000406.1:0-2437 GCA_964653295.1 uncultured Candidatus Bathyarchaeia archaeon
GTGGTTACGAGGCGGAGATCGGTGTCTTTTGATGCGTAGCTCTGGAGGATGGCTTCTCGTTTTTTGAGGGCTTCTGGATTGAGCCCATGGATGAGCATTATGACGTCGATTCGCATAGTTTGTATTGGTTTTTGGTGTGTATAGGTTTTAGGCTCCTGTTTTCCGGTTATAATTTAGACAAGCCTAAAATATTTGATTGTTTGATAGAGAGCGTTAGGCGAGACAACGTGAACCTGCTGGTACCAATCTTTTTGAGTATAATCGCTGGAAGCGCAACAGGCTTGGGCGGACTCATCGTACTACGATTCGGAAACATCAGCAACCGGAGAATGGGTTTCCTCATGGGGTTCGCGGGTGGCGTTATGCTTGTAGTTAGCTTCGTTGAGTTGTACGCCGAGGCAGCAAATGAGTTGAGTCCGTGGCAGGTAACCTTGGCGTTCGCTTTGGGCACTATTTGTATGATGGCTATCGATCTTACATTGCCTCACATCGAGTTCGGTCTCTGGGAGGAGGGAGTAAATAACCGCGAGTTATTCAACAGCGGACTAGTGATAGCGATAGGCATGTCTATCCACAATCTTCCCGAGGGCATCGTTGTTAGCGCTGGGTATAGCCATGTGCCTGAGCTTGGTATACTGGTGGCTATAATGATCTGCCTCCATAACATACCTGAGGGGATAGCTACTGTAAGCCCGCTGATTCAATCAGGGGTAGACAAGTGGAGAGCAGTCGGATTGGCAACCCTCAGTGGATTAATGGAGCCGGTGGGCGCCTTGATCGGTGTGTTGATTATCTCTAGTATTGGCGTGGATATTGTTGGCTGGGGACTGGGTTTTGCCGCCGGCGTAATGACCTATATTACAATTGATGAGTTGATACCCATCGCTCATGAGTATTGTAGCTTGGACCACAAGCACATGGTCTCAAGTGGTCTACTAATCGGTATGATTTTCGCCATGGTGCTAGGGCTCATACTGCATGTCTAGACAAGTCTAGAGCTCTTGGTAAGCTGTTCACACCCATCCTCGGTAACCACGACATTCTCCTCTAGACGGACCCCACCATAACCGGGAACATAGATACCCGGCTCCACAGTGAAGAGCATGCCGGGTTTTAATGTCTCCAAGCTGCGTTTGCTCAGACTGGGGGTCGGGAACCCGCTTATAGGGTGACCCAAGCTGTGGGGGTAATCTGGGAAGCCATGCTCTTTCAATACCCTTCTTGATATGGCATCAAGCTCCATGCAGCTGGCACCGGGTTTGACGTTATCGATTACTGCTTGAACAGACCGGTCCATGGCTTCTAGCATCTTCTGTTTCTTGGGGTCTTCTCCGAGTACATAGGTACGTGTCTCGTCTGCTGCATAGCCATCGACAGTGGGTCCAAGGTCCACTAGCATGAATTCTCCCTTCTTCAGCTTCCTTGGTGTGGGATAGCCGTGGCTGTAAGCTGATCGTGGTCCAGTGGATACGATGGTCTGGAAGCTAAGGGTCTCGGCTCCAGCTCGCTGCATAGCATAGTTTGCCTCGGCTGCTATCTCTGTCTCTTTGACCCCAGATGCCATGGCTTCCATTGCTGCGGTGCACCCGATGTCTGCCAATTTGGAGACCTTTCTCTGGAACCCTATCTCCTCAGGGTAGAGACCAAACCATACCTCGGGGATTATAGAGCCCGATATGTCTACAAGTTCACCCTTCATCTCTTCATTGAAAAACATGTAACGTGAATGGCTCAATGAACCCAAGTTGATGCCAATCTTTGAGCCACCACGTAGGTACTCGTTGGCGTAATCCTTGATCTGATTATCTGCCTTTGGGACGCTCTCGATGAGTTTTACTGGTAGCCTGGTCTCCTCAACCGCGCTATTGTAGTCTACGCTGTAGACGAATAGAGCTGGCTCCGCGTCGCTTGGTATGATTAGGGCTGTGCCACTGGTGGTGTCGGCTAGTCTCTTGAGCCTTGGACCCATGCCTGAGCCTAGGTTTAGCCAGACCATGTCCAGTTCATGCTCTATCATCTCTTGCTTGAGGTGATTGAATCTTCTTTGGCAGAAATCCACTGGTTTTGACATACTAAGAAATTACTCTAGAGCAATAATAATTCACCCATGCATGAAACAAGTTAAACACAGCCATCCACACGTTTCTTTGAGGAGTTTTATGCGTTTAATCAGCATTGGGGGCGGTGAGCCCGAGTATGATACACCAAGCAACATCATCGACGCCATGAAGCAAGCCATGGATGACGGATACACCCACTACGGGGACTTTAGGCACATCCTTGCGCTTCGTCAGGCAGTCGCATCCAAGTACAAACGGTATGGCGTAGAGGTTGACCCTGAGCAGGTGATTATCACACCGGGGAGTACTATGGGCATCTACATGGCTTACAAGGCGTTTCTTGAGCCCGGGGATGAACTCATAGTGATGGACCCCTG
>CAZZFH010000407.1:0-2429 GCA_964653295.1 uncultured Candidatus Bathyarchaeia archaeon
GTGACCCCGAGGTATGGGTGAGGAACTGGGGTAGTAGCAACGATCTAATCATTAACGCCATCAATCTCCAGCCAGGCGACCCAGATATAATCGTTGAACGCTTCAAGACGCTCTTCAGCTAAACTCTGGTGGACCCGTGGAGACTCTCAATCGACTCAAGGTCGGCTTCGACAGGGATATATCGCTCCTAACTGGGAGTATGTTTACCCGAAGGATAGTAATGGGTTTTCTGCAGGTTGTCAGGGCTATCTATTTTGCGTTACTCGGGTTTAGCCCAGTGGAGATTGGGCTTCTCCTCAGCGTAGCCACCCTAATCAGCGCACTAAACAACATCATATTTGGTTATCTCTGCGACAGGTATGGTAGGAAGCCGTTCCTCATATTGGGATGCATATTGAGTTCTGTTCGTACAGGCTTATTCGCTGTGACCACTGATTTCTGGTTGCTGGCCCTCGCCCAAGGTGTCGGCGCTATGGGTGAAGGCGTGGGTGCAGGGCAACCCGTGGTCTCGGGTTATATTACTGATAAGATCGATGTCATGGATAGGCCGAACGTGTACAGTACTTTGGCGATGACCAACAGCTTGGCTACTACCATTGGTCTGGCTTTCGGTGGTTTACCCCAGTATATTGAGAATAATATGGGGTTTGATGTGGTGAAGTCGCATCAGATTCTCTGGGCAGCCTGTACCGTAATCAATCTGATATCACTGGTCTTTCTCTTTCCATTGAAGGAGTCTCATTCTAGGCTCGTTGAGGGGAAGCCTCGTGTGCCTAGTAAGATCAAGAACTGGGGCACCATACTCAAGTTTAGCTTGGTTCGCAGCACAAGCGGGTTCGGTTGGAGCATGATAAACAGCCTGATGACTCTCTACTTCTTCTACAGGTTCAGCGTTGGCAGCGATGTATTGGGCCCTATACTAGCAGTTACGCGTTTCATCAGTATGTTCACGTATCTTGTGGTTCCTCGTGTGGTCGATGAGCTTGGAGCCATCAACACTTTGATCGTCTCCAGAGTCACTTCCGGGTTCCTCACATTTGGATTTGCCCTGACTGACTGGTATCCTTTAGCGGTTTTCTTGATGGTCTTAACAAGGTTGGTGGTTCTCTTCTCCATGCCCATCAGGCAGACATTTGCCTCTGGTATGGTGGACCCAGAGGAGACGGCTACAGCCATCGGTATTAGTAATAGCGCCCGTATGGGGGCTCAGACTATTGCTCCTTCTCTCGCCGGGTATATGTTTGAGGCGATTAGTCTTTCCTTGCCTTTTTTCACTGGGGCTGTATTGATGGTGTGTAATGGTGTCCTTTACTGGTACTATTTCCGTGATAGGAATTAGCTTTCCCTGTTTATCTTTGTCTCCTTTTCCAGCCAAGAAAAAATCGCATTTGGTGCAGTTCAGTCCACAAGCTGATAGATTCAACTCAGAACCCATAGCTCTGTGATTCTTTTCTTCAATAATAATTAATGGGTGAGACGCCATTTCTTATTTATGATATCCTTGGAGGAGGCTAGACACCTAGTGTCCCTTACTTCAAGGCTAATTCATAGTTTCATGGTCTCTTCTTTCATGGGTCGGTTGGCAGAGTTAATGGATGCTGATACAGAGCTGTGGATGCTTGTGGGGGTTCTCCATGATCTTGATTATGATGATACCTTAGATGATAGGAGCAGGCATGGGTTTCTTGCTGCTGATCGTTTAATCGGTTTATTACCCGAAGAGGGGTTGAAAGCCATTTTATGCCATGATCATAGAACTGGTTTGGAGCCGGAGACGGATCTTGATTATGCTTTGATCCTGTGTGATGCCATCTCTATTGTGATTGAGGCGGGGCGAATCGAGTTCCCAGTGGATGAATCCTTGTTCTTTGATTGCTTAGAGATGGTCTCAAGTGAGAAACCTTGGATACGGGAACTCGTAGACGAGAATCCTCTTTTATTGAAAATCGATTTGAAGGATCTTCTAGAGTCCTAGTAGCTTCGCTGTCTTTTCCCAGAGCTTGTCTTGGAACTTGTTGTTATATGTTATCTCCGCTGAGTTCGTTTCTGTCTTCTTTGTGAATGTCTTTCCCGTAACATTCTCTAGCTCTGGCTCTGAGGCTGCCCATATGCTTGTCTCTGCCCCTTTCTCGGCGCTAGTCTGCATGGGTCTTACTATTGTGAAGGCGAGTTTGTCCCAGAAGCCACCCATGTTGGCGCCGAGGTTGGTGGCTACGAAGCCGGGTTCGACCACGTTGGCGGTTACCCCTGTGCCTTCCAGTCTCTCTGCTAATGCATAGGTGTAGGCTGTGACCATGAGTTTGCTGGTGGCGTAGGCTTCCATGCTCTTGTAGCGTTTCTCAAGCATTAGGTCGTCAAAGTCTACTTTGCCTGTCTTGTGCATGCCTGAGCTGATGTTTATTATCCTTGATGGTGTTTTCTGGCGTAGT
>CAZZFH010000408.1:0-2427 GCA_964653295.1 uncultured Candidatus Bathyarchaeia archaeon
ACCTTTAGGGTTTGGCATGGTGTGGATTGGGCTGGGATGAGCTGGATTGGCTTGGGATGGCGTGGCTTGGAATGGTATGGCTTGGGATGGTATAGTTAGATCCACCTCATTTTGTGGACTGTGATTTCCCCTCGCCGCTTAGGCCCGAAGGGCATACCTTCAGCTTGCTTCATCAGGACTTCAAATTGTCCCTTTATCTTCTCAGGCATCTCGATGTTTATCTTAGCCGTGCAGTATGGGATCTTCTCGTAGTATTGAAGGATCATGGCCTTGCTTCTGCCTGCAAGTATCTGCGGAATCGTAGCTATCTCTATTCCCGAAGTCTCATCTAGTTCGACCCACTGCGGCTTTATTATCAGAGACCTCAGAAACGATTTGTAGCCTTTTGTGAAGCCTTTTGTTTTCTGGTTCCAGAGAGAGCCCCCCGCGTCTCGGAAGAGTCCCGCCAGTTTCCCGTAGGCACCGCCGAGCCTCATTATGGGTTTGCCATTCTCAATCTTGAAGGCGTATAGCGGTTTCACTTCCTCCCGTGTCTTCTTTGTCTGTTTTCCCTTTTCTCTCTGAAGAACGAGATCCTCATCAAGGTCTTCCTTAATGGATTCAAGATCTTCCTGAGAGAAAACATCCTTCGAGACGATGTGTTCTTTTGGAGATCTGTCGCCTGGGCAGGCGTGTAGGTCTCTTATCTCAAGGGTTAGTTCACATTTCACTTCTACTCACCTATTGGGCTGAATTGTCCAAGGCTCTTCTTATGTGAACCTCAAAACCGTATTTCCTGAGTAGGGCGATGGCGAGTTTCTGTTGTTTCGAGAGTTCTTGTTTTTCCTTTTTTACCTCGATGAACGTTGTTTTTGGTCCGAGGCAGATGAAGTCGGGGACGCCCACGTGTATGACGATGTAGCCTTTATCCTCGTATTCCTGAGCTATGAGTTGCTCCGTCAGAGTTAATGATCCCTTTAGAGATTCACGGTTTTCGTCGTCTATTTTGAAGAACCCTGTTTCATTAAGTCTGAGAAGCCTCCGTATTACGTCATCAGGTTTTTCGCTTGGCTCTCTAAGTCTGTTGAGTGTTTTCCACACCTCAGTTGATACGGTGATTCGGTTTTGTTTTACCAATTCAACCAAAACCAATTAGGCTATTATCCTATTTAACCTTTTAGTCTAAAACAATTTAGGGGTAACTCAGTCACTCTTTATCTTCCGCTCTGATCATCTTGTCCAGAAATGCCTCCACGTCATAGGTGCGAATCTCGCCCTCCACCTTCTGCTCTATCCTGCTGGGCAGCAGCTTGTCGAGCAGCCTACCACGGTACTTCAGCCTCAGACCTATTTCGGCTATGGTGATGTCGGTAAGCTGCTTGCGGAGGATCTCCTCCAGGTAGTCCTGGGCTTCAATGCTGTTCAGGTCGCCCCAGACGGTGCGCTCGCTGGCCGCGTAGCCCTCGCTCTTCATCATTTCGCTGATGTCGGGGATGGTCATGCCTGAGGTGCTGAGTTCAAGGACACGTCTCACCCGCCTCTTCCGCTGTGCTTTAGATCCTCCCATAACATTTTTCTCCTAAATCGCATATTCTCGCATTTCTTTATATCTTCTCCGCAACCTCACCAGTATAAGCCTCAAACCTATCCAAGATGATCTGGCAGTAACGTGGATCGAGTTCAATCATATAGCCTCTGCGGTCTAGCTGCTCGCAGGCGATGAGGGTGCTGCCGCTTCCGGCGAAGGGGTCCAGGATGATCTCGCCTGGGAGGCTGCTGTTTCCTATGGCTCGGGCGCATAGTTCTACTGGTTTCATGGTTGGATGGAGTTTGCTTTGTTGGGGTTTGGGTATGTCCCAGACGGTGCGTTCGTTCTTTCCGTAGAATTTGTGCTTTCCTTTCCAGCAGTAGACGATGAGTTCGTGTTTGCCCATGTAGTCCATTCTGCCTATGACGGTGTTGTTTTTGTTCCAGACGAGGACTTGGCTTAGGTAGTAGTTGTTGAGGTCTAGGGCTATGAGTAGTTCTTTGATTGTTTTTCCGGCTATTGTTATGTATATGGCGTTGTGTTCGGTGAGGTGGTTTTTCATGGCTTCTAGCCAGTCGTGTAGGAATGCGGTGTAGTCCAGTATGGCGTCGTTTATTATTGCGGTTTGGATGCGGTTTCCTTTGTCGTATTTGTTTAGGAACTCGTTTTTGGAGGCATAGTCTACGTTATATGGTGGGTCTGTCATAACCAGGTGGGCTTGACGGCCGTCGAGTATCTTGATGAAGGTTTCCTCTTTGGTGCTGTCTCCGCATAGTATCCTGTGGGGGCCCACTTGGTAGAGGTCGCCGTACTCTATGTCGGTGACTACTTCCTCGAGGGGCGGGATCCGGTAAGAGTCCTCTTTGATCTTGCCCTCGAGGGCGTCCTTGATGGCCTTCTCGTTTATCGCCAAGATGCTG
>CAZZFH010000409.1:0-2426 GCA_964653295.1 uncultured Candidatus Bathyarchaeia archaeon
CAGACTCGTCAAGATTCCACGAAACCAACAGGTCCTTCTCAAAAAAAGCAAAAAAATCCCCATTCAACCTATTGGATAAGTAGGCAGCGTACCAACGCCCCGATCTATACCAGAGCTCAAGCAACGCCTCAGAGTCCTCATCATATAATCTTTTAATAAGACCCAGAACCCCGGCTCTCTGAAAATTTATCAAACCAGCCCCACGATGAACCTGAGCCATATGAAGAAAATCAACAGCATCCTTAACATTGGACCCGAGAGCATCTGCCCTCAACACCTGCTCAAGAGCCTCCTCAGTAAGGCTAGCAACACTAACACCAAGTCTTCCCGCGAGCAGGCGCAATTGATTGGTTAATGGTTTTGATATAGGAATTAGTTTTGTGTCGGTGAGGAGCTCTTCAACCATTACCGCCTCATCTCCAGCTTGATTATACCCCGGTTAATCTCCTTATCCTTGAGCTTATAACCAAACACCGATAGAAGCTCCTCGATGAATAAACTAAATAATTCTATGTATCCCGGGGTTAATTTTTCGCCAATAAAACTGAATGTGAGGTCACGGTTACTGTTCTCAAGGTTATACTCACTGGTCCCCAGTGTGAATAGTTCGAGTGCTTCACGGAAAGCCTCCATGGGTTCTTCGTGTTTGGCTTGATAATATTTACCATACCAGTGCCCCATCTCACGCCATATCTCAGTATACTTCTCTTTATCTGATTCGTAAGCCTCGTCAACGACCCTGTAAAGAAGCTGTTCTATGGTGAAAGTAAACCCTGTTTCCTGGGCTCTTTCCAGCATCCACCGATCATCCACAACCTGCTTGAGGCTCATACCAAGCTCCTCGACCCGAAGAGCCTGTTCCAAAATATCATTCACCGTCTGATAAACGGTCATATCCTTGCGTTTTGCCAATTCTACAATACGGTTGGCGATATCCTCTTGTGCCGCTAGCATCTTACGCCTGCTGGTGCTGCTTGACACTTAGACTCGCCCTCCCATCGTCTTTGCCTCTTGATCCTTTTGTATAGATTATTTATCTGATATAGGTTGTGGATTTCTTAATACTACACTTTAGAACAGTCTTTTAACTATATAGGAAGTATAGTCAAGTCTTAATATGATATTTGATATATTGAATTATATGTTAAAAAGTCTAAAGATCACGACCATCGCCGATAACCTTGTGCTCCGAGCTGGACTCTGGGGCCAATGGGGGCTATCAAATCTGCTGGAGTTAACAGACTCAAAGGGAGCATCTAGAAAGATATTGTTCGATACAGCCAATGATAAAGAGCCATTCCTATACAATATCGAGAAACTGGAACTAGACCTCAGCAACCTCGACGCTATTGTACTCAGCCACGGGCATAGCGACCACACTGTAGCTACCGTCGAGGCTGTTGAGATGGCTGGAGGCTGCCCAGTATATGCACATCCCCATTGCTTCTTACCGAGATACTATGAAACAAAGGAAGGAAAGAGGATAAGGGGTGGGGTACCAGAAGGACAGGGGATCTCAGATATTGAGAAAGCTGGTGGAAAGGTAATTCTCTCGGAGAAACCGGTAGAGGTTGTCCCCGGACTCTGGACAACAGGGGAGGTGCCCAGAGTAAACGATTTTGAAAAAATTTCTCAACCGATTGATGGTGGAAGAAGGATTATAGTTGTTGATGGCGAGGAAAAAGATGATCGGATTCTCTGTGATCAATCCCTTTGGATGGAAATAGAGGATAGTGGATGCTGGGTTATCACAGGCTGCGCCCACAGTGGCTCAGTTAATACTGTAGAACAAGTGTGCAAGCTTGGAGGCTTCAAGGAAGTATCGACATATATCGGTGGAACACACCTTGTTGCAAGGGACGACGAGTATATTTTGAGGACTGCTAAGGAGTTGGAGCGATATAATCTTCAGCTATTCAGCCCATGTCACTGCACAGGTTTCAACGCCATGTCCCTGCTCCATAAAGAATTCGGGGACAGATTCGCTGTTAACTATTGTGGCAGGATATTCAAGTCGTGGGAGAAGCCTTCCCCAATGGTCCTTTGAGCTACCATGGGTTTTTCTTCATCTTCGTCAACCACGCTACATAGTTCATGAAATAGTGGATAGGCACTGTTACAACCAATATTATTATCATCTCTTGTAAGCTGGCGCGAGTAAATGGTTGGCTGATGATTATTGCTATGACTATGAAATCTAGCTGATCAAGTAGGGGAAAGCCCTCTCCCGGCGCTATATCCCATCTTCGTTTGAGAAAACTACTAATAAGATCTCCTAGTATCGCACCTAATCCTTGGGTGAATCCAGCATAGAAACTTCCCTGCAATAAACCAATAAAAAGACCCATGACAACTCCAACAATACAGCCTCGAAGAGTCTTGTGACCCCCGAGAAACGGCTTGCCATCGAGCCACTTCTCACCTCC
>CAZZFH010000410.1:0-2411 GCA_964653295.1 uncultured Candidatus Bathyarchaeia archaeon
AACCTGCATGGAAAACCTTGGGATGCCACCCGAAAAAGCCTACATCAATCTAGAGAAATACGCCAACTGCGCCGGAGCCAGCATACCCATCGCAATACACGAGGCAGCCAAGGACGGCAGCATCAAGAAGGGCGATATCGTCGTCACAGTAGGCTACGGTGGAGGCTTGAGCTGGGCATCCAACCTCATAGAATGGTAATCTAGGGGCTGTTTAAGAGGAGAGTGGTGAGCCTAATCCACGAGATGGGCTCTATCTCCTAAACCCGAGAACCTTATCCAAGTCCCACGTATTAACAACATCTTCTGGCTCCAACCAGCCACGACGAGCCACAGCTACACCAAGAGGCAGAAACTCCATCTGGGAGACACTGTGAGCATCAGTTCCCAAAGATAGCTTGACTCCTGCTTCCCTTGCTCTCCTCGCATTCACATCCCTCAAATCCAGCCTGCTTGGGCCACAGTTGATCTCCATGAAGACGTCTTGCTCTGCGGCTTCCTCGAATATCTTGTCGAGGTTTACGGCGTATGGGTTTCTTCTCTGAATCAGTCTGCCTGTGGGGTGCCCAATAACTCGAGTATAGGGGTTGTGGATGGCGTCTATGATACGGTTTGTTATGGTCTCCTCGTCTAGTTGCATGCCTACATGGATGCTTGCTACCACCCAGTCGAGTTGACTGAGAATCTCATTGCTGTAATCCATGGAGCCATCGGATTTGATGTCACACTCGGTTCCAGTTAGGAGCTTGATCTCGCTATACTGCTCATCGAGGCGTTGGACTTCCTTAATCTGGTCGAGTAGTTTATCCTCTTTTAGCCCCTGAGCTATTACAAGACTCTGACTATGATCCGTGATAGCGAGATACTCAAGCTTCATATCGATAGCCTTTTTCACCATCGCCTCAAGAGGATCGATGGCGTGACTGTAATTAGTGTGAACATGGAGATCACCACGTATCTGTCCAAGGGAAACCAAGTTTGGTAACTTTCCCGCTATGGCTGCCTCGATCTCCCCCGTGTTCTCCCGTAACTCTGGTGGCATCCAATCCATGCCAAGCGCATTGTAGATTTTCTCTTCATCCTCTGCCTCTACCAATGATTCATCCTCACGCCTGAAGAGTCCATACTCGTTGAGCTTGAAACCAGCCTTCACTCCAATGGTTCTCAGCTTTACATTATGCTCCTTGCTCCCAGTGAAGTACTGTAATGCAGCACCATAGCTCTCTGGGGGAATGACTCTGAGGTCAACCTGTAGCATATTCTGGAGAACCACTGTGCTCTTTGTGGGTCCTCGTCCAAGAATCCGTATAATCGGTGGCATTGAGCAGAAGCGCTCAGTAACCACTTCAGGCTCAAGGCTGCTCACCAGTACATCGAGGTCGCCAACGGTCTCTTTTCTTCGCCTCGCTGAGCCAGCCACCTCAACCCTCCTGACTGCTGGGCTCTTACTCATGAAGCTCAAGATGCCTTGAATGATGGGTAACACCTCTCCTAGGAGGAATCTTGTGCTTCTGTTTCGGTACTCTGAGATGGCTTTGAGTATGTTTTCCTCTTTCTTGGGTCCAAATCCCTTGAGAACCCTGATCTTCTGGTCCTTGGCTGCCTGCTCAAGCATCTCGATGTTGGTGATCCCAAGCTCCTCGTTGAGCCTCATAGCGATTTTGGGTCCAATCCCTTCTACCTCGATCATCTGGAGTACCCCCTTGGGGAGAGACTCTCGGAGTTCCTCCAGTACCACGCTCTGACCTGTCTCAATGATCTCTTCAATAGACATGGCGATGCTCTTACCAACACCGGGAATCTGTTCCAATTCACCACGATCAGCTATCGCACCAACATCCTCTGTCAATGCAGTGATCCTCTGAGCCGCCATGTTATATGCCCGGCTCCTGAACCTGTCCCCCTTGATAGCCAGTATCTCGCCTATCTGGTAGAGCTGCTCCGCGACCTTCTGGTTGAGACTCATAGGTTTAGGTATGCTTGGGAAGGATATGAATATGTTACTGGGGTACCTTGGCTCCCTGCTCCCAATAATAATAGAACAAATCCCTACACCACTCCAATGCAGCAGGATCAGTACTGGTAAAGCCCCGGTAATCATAGTTACCGTTCAACGTGGGGAAGCTGAGAAGAGCAACCTCCTTCTCACTCATATAAAGAATAACATCCACCTCTAGGAACCTATCTTTGAGCAGTTCCTCGCGTTTGATATAGTCCAGGAAATCATCTGGGAAGACCTCTTCCCTGATATACTGCATCTCCTTGGGGACATGCAGATTCGCTCCCCTTAGAAAATGCCCCTTGATCCCTCTCTCATATGCTGCTTTGATGTGGGGGAAACCCGATGCGATATAGGGCAAGTTAATATCCAGAATGTATTCCTCGGCTTCCCGTATGATTCTTATCGAATTATG
>CAZZFH010000411.1:0-2386 GCA_964653295.1 uncultured Candidatus Bathyarchaeia archaeon
GCTTTCGCGAGTCGTACACCGTCAATTATGCTCCCGTGGTTTAATTCGTCGCTGATGATGATGTCTCCATCACTTACAAGTTGGGGTATTAAACCGCTGTTTACCATAAATCCCGTTGGATATGTTAGGCTCGCTTCAGCTCCCTTGAATTTTGCTAATCTTTCCTCTAATTCTACGTGTACATCCATATTGCCACTGATAGCGCGTACTGCTCCTGATCCTACACCATATTTTTTGATGGCTTCTAGGGCTGCCTGTTTGAGTTTGGGGTGTGTCGATAAACCAAGATAGTTATTGGCGCAGAGTACGAGTACTTCTTGACCATCTACCATGGTGACTGGTTCACTTGCTCCTTGCACTTGTTTCAGTCTCCAGTCAAGGGCTTTATCAACTAATTCCTGATACTCTTTCTGAAGAAAACTAACTGGATTTCTCATTGTGTCACAGATTGATAGTGTTCTTTGACCGTTTATTCTTATCGTTTCACGTAATAGTAATGACCTAATTGTATACACTCTATTTATCGGATTTTTGTCTCGTATTAATGTTACAAAACGGATATTTTTTTCAGAGCATACTCAAATTTAGGTTTCTTTGCTTATATGGGGTAATAGTTTTATTCCTATTGTCATAGTAAACATTGATTCTGTTATGAGTGGAGATATCAGGCGAGTACTAGTTACTGGAGCAACAGGGCAGATTGGCTCTGAGCTAGTGCCCGACCTGCAAAAGCGATATGGGTCAGAAAGTGTGATCGCGTCGGGTCGTAGAGCCTCTCCGATTAATATAGAGGGGATCTATGAGGCTGTGGATGTTTTAGATAAAGCAAGATTGGATGAGGTTGTCAGGCAATATGATATAAAAGAAGTATATCATCTTGCAGCTCTTCTAAGCGCCAAGGGAGAAATGCAGCCTGAGTCCGCTTGGAATATCAATATCAATGGCTTCAAGAACCTTCTGGATATTGCACGTGAGAGCGGTATTGAGAAGATTTTTCATCCAAGCAGTATAGCCGCCTTTGGCCCAGAGACTCCTAGAGACATGACTCCACAGGAGACCGTTCTCAAGCCTAGAACCATGTATGGGGTGACGAAGGTTGCTGGTGAGCTTCTCGGTAATTATTATTTCGAAAAGTTTGGTGTGGATGTCAGGGGTTTGAGGCTTCCTGGGATCATCAGTAATGTTGCGCCTCCAGGGGGAGGTACGACGGATTATGCTGTTGAGATATTCTATAAGGCGATAAAGTATAGGAAATATACTTGTTTCCTTGGCCCTGAATCGACTCTGCCCATGATGTATATGCCTGATTGTCTGAAAGCC
The DNA here is from genome assembly GCA_964653295.1 of uncultured Candidatus Bathyarchaeia archaeon. Classification (GTDB taxonomy): domain Archaea; phylum Thermoproteota; class Bathyarchaeia; order TCS64; family TCS64; genus RBG-16-57-9. The sequence continues at coordinate 1,321 of CAZZFH010000411.1, forward strand.
TTCAGGATGATTATGGATGCGCCATTGGAGAGCTTGAAGCATCATACTGATTTCAATCTCGCTGGTGTCAGTTTTAATCCCCGTGAACTCGCATCTGAGATTAAGAAGCATATTCCTGAGTTTGAGATCACATATGAGCCTGATTTCAGGCAAGAGATCGCCGATTCATGGCCAAAATCTATCGATGATAGTGCTGCTCGTGAGGAGTGGGGCTGGTCACCTGACTATGATCTGGGTGCCGTGGTTACAGATATGCTCAAGGTCTTGGGAGAGCGCCACGAGAGGGGCGAATTTTAGCCTCTTTGTCTCAATATTCTGAGACAAACCTTGTTTTCAGGCATTAAAAGAGGTTGCCTAATAGTAAAAAATCATGGCTGAATTTTTCAAGCAAAATCTATGAAAATTACATGACATTTTTTGCTGGTTTACCCTAGGGTATTGAGCTAGAAATGTATTGTAAAAAATGGGTTTACTCTAAAACCTCAGGATTCAATAGATCTGGAGGGCGCTCACCCTTCAAAGCTGCTGTGAGGTTGGTTGCTGCCTTCATCGCCATAGCTAGTCTAGTCTCTGTTGTTGCGCTGCCGATGTGCGGGGCTACTATTACATTGTCCAGTGCCAGTAATGGGTTCTTGGGGTCCGTGGGTTCCTGATGGTGTACATCCAGTCCTGCTCCTGCTATCCATTTTTCTTTGAGTGCTTTGGTCAATGCTTTCTCGTCTACAATTGGACCTCTGGCGGTGTTGATGAGATATGCTGTCTTTTTCATCTTTTTAAGTTCAGGTTCTCCGATTATGTGCTTGGTCGCATCGTTTAATGGCAAGTGTAGGCTGATGTAATCGCTCTCAGCAAGAATGTCATCGAGACTCCTGTACTCTACTCCAAGTTCTTTCTCTGAATCCAGATCTTGAGATCTATTGTGGTAAAGTACCCGCATCTTGAATCCCTTTGCGCGAGGCACCATGGCCTTACCTATCCTACCTAGGCCAATTATGCCAAGTGTTTTCCCTGTTATATCTGAGCCAAGCAGCATCTTGGGTCCCCAGGCTTTGACCCATTTCCCGTC
>CAZZFH010000412.1:0-2381 GCA_964653295.1 uncultured Candidatus Bathyarchaeia archaeon
CAGGAGTGTCTCGGTGTCAAAGACGATGTTCATTTCTCAGCCGCCTTCAGCAGCTCCTTTTCCCTCATCAGGTCCCGGGCTCTGGCCTCATCCAGGATCTCTCTTACTTTTCTCCCTTCAAAGAGATCCCTCAGGGAGCCGAATTCGTCTTCTGGTTGGGGCAGGGGCTTGAATAGGATGCCCTCATCGGTTTCCATTACGAGGACCTTGTTGCCGATCTTGAACTTCTCCCTTAAGTCCTTGGGGATGGTCGCCTGCCCCTTCTTAGTAACACTTACGACCCTGGTCATAATGTCAACCTAGTTAATACCAAATTAAATGGTATTACTTTAATCTTACCCCTTCGCGGATGGTATAGACTTGCGTGGGAGATTACGTTTCTACTCATATTGAACATCTTTGAAGAACTCCATTTTATAATCATTCACATCACTCATTTTACTACCCGTATATTTAACTCACAATAAACACTTAATCGTTTTTACCTTAAAAAAGGTAAATAATGGAAAAATGCGCGCGCACATGGCGTCAGTAGGAAGAAAATAAAAAAAACAGACTTTCGTCTTAGAATCACTTCCTCTTGTTCAAATAGGTAAGAACCACTTCAGATACTCTTTATCTGAATAAAATTATTTAACACTGCGTGGCATTAGATGAATATTATGTTACATCTTAAAGAATACGATGTTGGACCATTTTATCCAGGTGAACCAGTATCCGATCCACGAGTCTCCCCAGACGGTAAGACCATACTCTACGTTAAATCTGATGTCATCGTTGACGAGGAGCGAACCGAGTCCCACATATGGGTAGTGCCCTCCGAGGGAGGAGAGCCAAGGCAGCTCACAGTGGGTAACGGTAACGACTCTAGCCCAAGGTGGTCACCAGACGGAGAAACCGTGTACTTCCTCTCCAATCGAAGCCTCTCAGGAGAGAACGGTAACAAGAAGAACAGGCTCTGGTCACTGAGTCTCAGCGGGGGGGATGCTAGGCTCATCGCAGAGGTTGAGAACAGCATAAACAACCCCAAGGTCTCACCCGATGGAAGCAAGATACTCTTCCAGTCACGCGTAAACGAGGACACCGAGACCCCTGAGAAGGTCAAGGAGGGCGCCCTCTGGATTACAAAGCTCAGATGGAAGATGAATGGACAGCCATATTACCCCTATACGAGGAACCATGTCTTCGTGGTAGACTCATCAGGTGGTACGCCCCTTCAAATAACCAGTGGGCAATTTGATGCGTCGTCACCTGTCTGGTCACCCGATAGTAAACAGGTCGCATATGTTGCATATCCTGAGGAAAGCGATCACTCCCGTCTCAGAGACATCTACATTGTATCGACTGATGAAGGTAAGCCGAAGAAGGTAACGGAGGGTAAATCACTTATCAGTTCAGTTGCATGGTCTCCCGATGGAAAAACACTCGCCTACGGTGGACGTGTGCTTAAGGACCCCAAATATCCTGGGTATGCGAACACCGATGTATGGGTGATACCCGTCGAAGGTGGGAAAGCCATCAACCTGACACCAGACTTCGACCGAACCGTCGGAGCCTATGGTAGCGAGATAACCTATGGTCCTGATGGTGCCATCTACTTCAGGGCGCCTGATCAGGGAAGCTGGAATGTGTATAAGGTCAGCTCCAAAGGTGGAGGCGTCGAATCCGTTGTCAAGGGAAAGTATACAGTTAGAGCCTTTGACCTGAACAGCGACGCATCAGTGATCGCTTACACCTTGACAACCTCAACATGGCCCCTTGAGCTATACGTGAAGAAAGACGGAGAATCCAAACAGCTGACAAACGTGAACGCTGACCTCATGACAGAGTGGAAGATAAGCGAACCCGAGGAGTTCTGGTTCGAGGCAAGTGACGGAGTCAAGGTTCACGGTTGGCTCGTTAAGCCACTAGGCTACATGGAGGGCGAAAAGTATCCTCTCATACTGAAGATACATGGCGGTCCACACAGCCAGTACTGTTACCGTTTTGGTTCGATGGAGAATGACATGCAGATACTCGCCCGTTATGGCTACTCCGTTATCTACACTAACCCACGGGACAGCATAGGCTATGGTGAGGAGTTCGGGGGGATGGTTGAGGGTGCATGGGGTAGCAGGGACTACTTGGACCTGATGGAGGCAGTTGACTATATCCTTGAGACTGTCCCATATGTTGATCCTGATAGACTAGGGGTGACTGGCGGCAGCTTCGGCGGCTTCATGACTAACTGGGTTGTTACCCATACAGACCGCTTCAAGGCAGCTGTGACAACTATGTCCATCAGCAACTGGTACAGCCAGATAGGTGATGGCGACGTAAGCTGGGGATACTCAGGTGCAGGTTCCGAGAGGGAGCCATGGGAGATACCCGAGAAATACCTC
>CAZZFH010000413.1:0-2345 GCA_964653295.1 uncultured Candidatus Bathyarchaeia archaeon
CGGATCCCTCACAAAATTCTACAAAGAAGAAGCCCCACAAGCAATAATAATAGCAACCGAGAGAGGCCAGAAAATAATTACAAAATACTATGGCGAGATACCAATAACCACCACAAAGGAGATGCCAGAGCTAAGCCTTGGCGGAAAAACCTTGAGCTTCGTCGCTGTACCCATGGCCCACTGGCCAGACAGCATGGTCAGCTATATTCCAGAAGACAAGATACTGCTCAGCAATGACGCATTCGGTCAGCATCTAGCGAGCACGGGTCGCTTCGATGATGAGGTAGACCCAGAAAAGCTCTGGCAAGAAGCAGAGACTTACTATGCTAATATTCTGATGCCCCTGCGGAGCGCGGTTGGTCGAGCAATAAAATCCCTTGAAGGTGTGCCGATCGATATTATCGCTCCAAGCCATGGGGTGATCTGGCGAAAAGACTTGGAGGGTATACTGAATAAGTATGTCCAGTGGGTTGAGGGTTACACCAAGCCCAAGGTCATTATACCATATGATTCGATGTGGAACAGCACCAAGATCATGGCATACGCCATAGCCGAAGGTGTGGCTTCTGAGGGGGTCGAGTGTCGTGTGTATAATGTTACAGCTAACCACAGGAGCGATATTATAGCGGACATACTAGAGGCTAGAGCAGTTCTTGTAGGAAGCCCTACGTTGAACAATCATGTCTATCCAACTGTAGCAGAGTTCTTAGCCTATATGCGTGGCCTCAAACCGATGAACAAGATTGGGGCAGCCTTCGGTAGCTTTGGGTGGGCTGGAGGAGCCAAGCGTTTCGTTGAGGAGCAGATGAAGCTAGCTGGTATCGAGCTTATTGAGAATGACCTTGATTTCACATACAAGCCCAATGAGGATGAGTGGCAGAAATGCTACGAGTTCGGTGTGTTGGTGGCCAAGAAAGTCAAGGAATAATTTTTTCCTTTTATATGAATACGTAGTTTATGTAGAACACCATCTGAGCCCATGTTAGCACTGTGCTTATGATGGCTCCCATGGTTAACTGCCATTTGCTATGGGCTTTTAACTCGAGACGAGCCCATATCACAGGCAATACAAGTAGAAATAATGGTAGCAGTCTCGTGCCTAGGAAGTAGACCAATGCGGTTACTGGGCTTGTTACGCCTGATGCGTGGATACTTATTTTCCATTTGAGTGTAATGGTGGCTAATACGATTCCGTTGATTATGTAGCATGCCATCAAGGCTGTTAGTGGAGCTGGGGCTTTTACGATGATTAATGTGATTGTTCCTAGAAGATAACTGAATATTGTTGTTAGGAATGGGATGAATCGTTCGTCCTTGTTTGAGGCGTAAAAGTCGCTGATGAGATGCATCTTCATCATTACGACTATCCCGATCATGGGTAGCAGGCATCCGAAGAAGCTGGTGATATAGAATAGATCCCAGGCATCACCGTTGCCAAATTTCAATATTAATGGAATAAATGTGGCCAATGTAATCAATGGAGCATTCATTAACGCGGATATTGATGAGGCAATTTTTTCCTTATCCACTTAACTCACTCCTTTCAGCATCTAGCACGCAGGTGGCTTATTTATGTTTACCTTTTCTCTCTAAATATTGTTTTTGATTAATGTATATTCTTTACTGCTTTTTAGGTATCTGATGTGTGCAACAGATCTTTGTCTCTTTTCCATCCTCATTAATAATAACCGTCATTAATTGACAGTCCTCACCCTCAACAACTGTTCCACAAATACCGCATTTTACCTTATCACTCATTCTTCTTTTTCTCCCTATAGTTTTTTATCGCATCATGCAGCGCATCTGCCGCCAAATTACTGCAATGCATCTTTACTGGTGGCAATCCATCCAGCGCATCTGCTACGTCTTGTCGAGAAATTTTCATGGCTTCTTCCAGTGTTTTTCCTTTGGCTAGCTCTGTTGTCATGCTGCTGGTTGCTATGGCTGCGCCGCATCCAAAGGTCTTGAACTTTACGTCCTCGATCTTATCATCCTTTACCTTGATATACATGGTCATCATGTCACCGCAGACAGGGTTTCCTACTGTTCCCTCTCCGTCTGCTTTCTCTAGTTCCCCGACGTTTCTGGGGTTCTTGAAGTGGTCCAAGACTTTTTCGCTATACATTTTACCTTAACTCCTCCGGGGTCAATGGAGACATGGCTCTTAGCCTCTTCACTATACCCGGGAGCTTTTCAACTACGTATTCCCATTGTTGGCGGTTATTATTCTTTCCCAAAGTAAACACGAGACTACCATGGGCTTCCTCATGTTTCAGGCCACACGCAAGCAACGTATGGCTGGGCTCAAGGGTCTTTGCTGCGCAAGCTGAGCCGCTGCTTACCTG
>CAZZFH010000414.1:0-2340 GCA_964653295.1 uncultured Candidatus Bathyarchaeia archaeon
TATTATCGAGCACGCGTTCAATAAGGAAACTTTGCAGTGGGGGGATGTCTAGATTAAAATCGAAGGACGCTGAAGGAGTAAAGACTATGGTGTGATCTTGGGTGTTCATGGTTCCGAGCACTGTGCCGTCTTTGCTTGTGATGCTGATTTGTTCTTCTTCTGACTCGACTTTCTCAACGACTTCAATATCTTCAGTAACCTCCTCAGTAATATCTTCTGTAACAGGTTCTGTTTTTTCTTCATTGGTTTGAGAGTCTGCTGTTGTGAATGTACGGAACCCTGTGTTTACTATGAGCTTGTCTAGTTCCTCGATGGCTTTCTGGAGGCTCTGCATCTCGTTTTGTAGTTCTTGGATGCGGTTTTCCATTGATTCTCTGAACTTTAGGAGTTTTTTGGTATCTTGCTCGCTGCTCATAGGTATACCTCTTATTGTTAGATGGATAGGGGATTTAAAGGCATAACGTGATTTGATATAATAAGATGTTAGGACGTAAATTCGTAGAGAAGTATCTTGAGCTCAGTAGAAGCAAGGATAGTTTTCTGTGTGTCGGAGTTGACCCTGCTACCGCTGATATGCGGAAAAAATACACTATTCCTATGGATTTCATCAAGGAAAGAGGTGAGGCTGAGGCGCTCAAGGAGTTTTGTTTAAACACTATTGAGGCAGTGACGCCTTTTGCACCCATTATCAAGCCTAATGCTCAATTCTTGGTCTATGCTTTGGGTTATGATGGCCTATCTGAGATAGTGGATAAGATTCATGAGGGTAACAGTCTAGCCTTGCTGGATATCAAGTTGAGTGATATTGGTAGTACCATTGATGCAGGGCTTTACTGGATTGATAGACTTGGTTTTGACGCCGTTACTTTCAGTCCTTTCCCGGGGTATGAGAACGGTGTTGATGCGGTTTACAGGTGGAGCGAGGTGAAGCAGAAGGGGATTTTTGCGCTTTGCAGGATGAGCAATCCGGGTACTCATGATTATCAGAGCAGGGTTATGGATGGGGAGAAGTTCTACAAACGTTTAGCTAGGGACGCCTTTGAGCATGGTTCTAATGGGTATGTTGTGGGTTGTACTGCTAGTGAGGAGCTACGGGAGATTAGGGAGATCATTGGTGAAGAGACGCTGATACTATCACCTGGTCTCGGGGCTCAGGGCGGTGATCCAGAGGTTGCCCTCCGTTATGGTACAAATAGGGATGGAGAGGGGTTGATTGTCTCTAGCTCTAGGGGTATTAACTTTGCTTTTGAGGCGCTTGGCTGGGGTTTTGATCGTTACGCTGAGGCTGCTGGGCAAATGGCTAATAAAAAGCGTGATGAGTTGAACTCTATTCGGAAAAAGCTGGGAAAATGATTAACCGTATAGCTTTAAATTAGCATAGGGTAACGATATGAGAGGTTTAAACGGTTGACCACCAAGATCTTTGAGGTAAGGTTCCATGGCCGAGGCGGCCAAGGAGCCTGGACGGCTTCACTTCTTCTCGCTCAGGCAGGATTAAATGAAGAGAAGAATATTCAGAGCTTCCCTGCTTTCGGACCTGAGCGAGCAGGTGCCCCCATTACTGCGTTTACACGTATTAGCGAGGGTAAGATTCAGTTACATTCCAGTATTTACGAGCCCGATGTCGTGGTTGTTCTAGACCCGACTTTGTTAGGTCCTGCAGTAGCGGATGGGATACAAGAGAAAACCAAGTTGATTGTAAACACGGAAAAGTCAGCTGGAGAGGTTCTTGATATTCTAGGACTCAAAGGAATAAAAACTTGGACTGTTGACGCTACCACTCTAGCGATTGCTGTATTAGGAAGACCGATAACGAACACTGCGATGCTGGGATCAGTCGTTAAGGCGACTGATGTTGTCAAATTAGATAGCATCATGCAGGTTGTCAAGGAGAGGTTTGAGGGCAAGATCGGTGAGCTAAACGCGGAGCTAGTGAAGAAGGCGTATGAGGAGGTTAAACAAGGATGAGTAAGCGAGTATGGCAGGATCTCCCCAAGGGGGCAGTGAGTTATAAGAGCAGCATGGATTACAAGACTGGTGATTGGGGTGTTGATGCACCGAAGATCGATCACAGCAAGTGTACCAAGTGTACTTTGTGCCACTTTTACTGCCCCGAGGGCGCTATTCACATGAGAGAGGATGGATACACTGAACCTGATCTCGAGTATTGTAAAGGCTGTGGTATCTGCGCCAAGGAATGTCCAGTGAAGTGTATAGAGATGGTGAGAAAATAATGGTTGAACAGAAACTAATGGGACTTAATGGAGACGAGGCAGTCGCCTACGCGACAAAACAGGTCAACCCTGACGTAGTGGCTGCATATCCAATTACTCCTCAGAC
>CAZZFH010000415.1:0-2337 GCA_964653295.1 uncultured Candidatus Bathyarchaeia archaeon
CTGTGAAGAACCTTGTTTATAGTGCCTCTTCGAGCTGTGTTGATACCGTGATTATTAACGGGAAGACCGTGATGAGGAATCGAGAGTTCACCCAGTTAGACCCGGAATCTGCTGTAAGGGAGGCAGAAGAAGTGGCTTACCGGATGCTGGAGTCGAGTGGGCACCTTGAGGATAGTGGTTTTTTGGAGAGGGGAGGGTACAAGTATCTCTAGTCGAGTGACTGGAAGCTGGGTGGGTACTGGTATCCAGTACGTTTCTTCCATCTCTGGTTGACCTTGTTGGCTTTCTCGGATAGCTCCACTAGGTTGATTCCCGGGATAGCCCCATTTTCTATTATTGTCTTACCGTCTATGATGACGGTCTCGATGTCGTTCTGGTTCCCAAAGTAGACCATGCTTTTTATGGGATCATCAACCAATGAGGTATGGAAACCACCTAGATTCACCAGTACAATATCTGCTTTGGCGCCCTCTTTGAGACAGCCGATATCCGTTCTTCCAAGTGCCTTGGCTCCTCCTAGTGTGGCCGCGTTATAGACGTCTGCCGCTGTTACCGCTGTGCGGCTTCTCTCCATGAGTTTAGCGGTTGTAACTGCACTCCTCATCTCCATTATCATATCCATGGGCCACGCATCTGTGCCTATAGCTATGTTGACGCCCATGTCCTGGAACCTAGCGTAGCTGTAGAGCGCTTGCCCTATTCTAGCCCAGACGAGTGGTGTGTGTCCTAATGTGGTTCCTGTCTCAGCAAGCATCCTGATGTCTCTTGGGTCTCTGAGGGACAATCCTGGTGTCTGGGCGGCTGGGTTTAAGCTGGTGTAGAGTAGGTGTGTGAGTATTGTCTTGGGGGCTAGGAACCCGATTTCATGCAGATGGTGGATGGGTGTTTTGCCGTATCTTCTCAGACTCTCGTAGTATTCTGCTGGATACTGGGCAGTATGCATGTGGACCGGTATGTCTAGTTGGTCGGCTTGTGCTCTCGTCTCTTTCAGGAGTTCGCTGCTGCATGCGTCGAACATGTATGGGAACAGCATCGTTCTTATCCGGTCTTCGTGGGTACCTTCATGGCGTTTACAGAAATCGACTCCGGCTTCAAGGGCTTTCTTTCCCCCTTCTTTATCATGATGATACTCTGTTTCTCCGCGTTGGTTCAGGTATTTTTTCATGTCTGTGTATGGGTGGCTGATGTAGGCTCTGGCCCCTAGTTCTGCTGCTACTTTGACGAACTCTTCTACTTGTTCCAGTGGTGGTTGGAGCCCGGTGGTCCCGAATGCTGTTATCTCGCCTATCGTTGTTGCGCCGCCTTTCAGCAGTTCCACGAAGCTGAATAGGGCACTTGTCTTGAGGTCTTCTCCTTCGAGATGAGTAGTAGGTGTCTCTAGATTTTGTAGCATCTCTTGTTTGGTGGGGTTTTTTCCGCCTTTTGTAACTCCGTCTATCCTGAAGTGCGTGATGCAGATGCTGGTGACTGCGTGGATGTTTATGAAGCCCGGGGATACCAGTTTCCCTTTGGCTTTAATCACTTTGTCTGGTTTGCCATCATAGTGTTTTCCTACATAGATTATACGATCATCCTCGTAAGCTACTTCTCCATCGGAGATTAATCGATGGCTTGTTCCATCGTGGCCTACAACCCAGCTCCCTTTTACTCGAGTTATCATACCAATAAAATCGATGAATAGGCTATTCAAGGTTAGCCTATGGAAGTCTAGGATGTTTACCAGAAAGCTAGGGGTATCTTTACTTGTATGGCTTTTTCTGGGCACTCAACCTGACATATGAAGCAGAGCTGGCACTCATCAGGATATTTGGTATACGGTCTTCCCTCTTCATCCAAGGATATTATGTCTAGTGGGCAGAGATCATAGCATTTCCTGCATCTGGTGCATTTCTTGTAGTCGAATATGGTTGTCATGGCTTTATCTCCTTTACAGCTTCATATTCTTCTCGTGTCGGTGGTCGTTGTTCTACTGTCTTTCGCTTGTAGAGTTTCATCCCTTTATCCTGTTTTTTCACTACTACCCTCTGTCTGTACCATGTTGGATGCTGTGTGGGATAGTCTCGTCTGTCTAGGAAGTGGCGTCCATATGGTACTGACTCGGTTCTATAAAGCGCTGAGGCCATGTGGATCTCGGCTACGTCTATGATGTTTCTTACTTCAGCCCATCTCATAGTCTCGTGAGGGTTAGATGTCTTTACCTTGTCTATCCACTTTTGTTTAATCCTCTTGATGTTTTTCAGTCCCTGTTCAAGCATTCCGCCGGTCTTACTGAGATAGGCGTACTTGGTCATGATGGCTCGAATTTTCTCCTCAAGCTCCTGTGGTGGTATTCCCGTT
>CAZZFH010000416.1:0-2329 GCA_964653295.1 uncultured Candidatus Bathyarchaeia archaeon
GTAGCGTTCTGCGCCTCGTCTTCTTACGGGTTTCCAGATTCGGCTTACTATCTGACTCATACCAATGTATTACGCTAGAGATATGATAAAAGTTTGCTGTCAAATGGAAAAAAAGCTTGTAACAAGTAGCCTATGCATTAGTTTCTCAGAAATAACAATGAATTGATAATCATTGTTTCATTCATGGAATATATTATGTCCGCGTGTTTTCTCCTTAAATAAAGTGCTGAATATGAAGAAATATGTCCTGTGATGGATGTACCTTTCGCGATGAATGTCCATTGAGGCATGAATATTTACAGAGTTTAGATGATTCAAATATTAGCAATCTCAGGGAGCTGGAGAATAAACTAGAACTTCATGAGGCATTTGTTTCAGAAATGAGAAAAAACCTACAAAAAAGGATAATTGAACTATACAATAAAAAATAGCAAATTATTGACCCTACGCTATTAGATTTGTAAAATAAAATGCTCCTTATTCCAATTCCGCAGATTAGAATATAACCAAAGACCTAGTCTCATGTAACAGGTATATTGAATTTCCCGCACTATAACAAAGGTTTCCAAGTTATATAGAATTTAGTATTTTATCAATTCATTCAAAAATTATGATGAACAAAATTGAGTGTCCTAAAACTTAGGTTTATATTCACTATAACCATTAGAATTTTAAATAATGTTCAAAAGGCGCTTCATATTATACGTGGTTATTTTTTCAGTTCTAGGCGTTGCTATATTATATGGGATAACATTCAAAGCTTGGAATCTAAATCAAGAAGAAGATAAGGAACTCCAAGGAGCCAGTGTTGAACTAATCAATGAGTGGATAATCTATTTCAACTCAACAAATTTGTACCAATACGGCGTAAATATCAACGTAACAAATACTGGTCAATCAAATCTAGAACTATCAAATCTTCAGATTAACTTCACAGGCAAAGGAAGGGATAAAATCTGGAGCACCACGTACCCAACAAAAGACCTAGTGCTCGCTCCTAGAGAGTCGAAAAAAGTCAATATAAAGAGTCAAAGTGTACCAGCATCGAGCTTAGGCTACATAGGAGCCTCAGAACCAGCTGAGTACCTAAACTTGGCAACGAATATGAGGAATCTGGGGCTGTCAATAACTCTAGAGGGAACCGCCTCATTCATGGATGAGTCAACCACGTTCAGATCGCCAGTTAAAGGATTGCAGACGGGGTCAGCTTCCGCCTCAGAACTAGCATACGCCCGTGACCTTTCTAACCTTGGCTTAACGTCTAGGTGGCTTAAGCGATGGATAGAAACATATAGCTATCTTCCTGTTCAGGATTTCTTCAGGTATCAAGGGGTTCAACGAGGAGTCATAGGGACCAGTAAGGTCCCTCTTATTGTGGTTACTCGATGTGTACACAACAGATACCAGTCTGTATCACTTGGCATAGAAGACGTTAGAACAATAACTGTCACAGGCGCTAATCCCCCGAAGGTCTACTACCTTATTGACCGAGGATACCGTTTCGAGATGTATCTGAAGGACGATGGTCTCAGTGACGGGGAATCCGTGTACTTCTATGGAGATGCTTACGAGTATCTTGCACAGGATGGACTCAGCTATGAAATGCTGTTCCTAACTGACATCAGCGCAACGGAGATGCGCGACCCTCTTATGGTTGCGAAGAGCTATATCGTGTCGAGGGTCGGTGAGGAATACTATGAAAAGTACTATTCTGACCCAGTGGTCGAGTATAATCCAGATCAGGGGAATTCGACGCACTTTGTATCTTTAACATACCATATAACTGTCGGCAACTATTCGGGGAGCCAGCCGATCTACTTGTACTTTGATCCGGAGTGGAACTTGGTTGATGGTGCAGAGTATCTGCCTGTTGCGGGTAAACTTCAACCTTTCAATGTGACTGAAGAACAAGCTAAGGAGATCGCTATTAATGCAGGTATCTCCGTTGAGCCTTACGGCATATGGGCGAACATAGGCAACAGTGGCATATACCGCGACAGGTCCACCGCGTACCAGAGTAAGTATGTGTGGAGGGTAGGTACATGGATAGATCCTCCGGACTCTAATCCTCGTAGAAACATGTACGCAGTAATCGACCCCAACACTGGGGAGTTATATGCTGTGGAGCAGGGTGGCGTCGGTTACATCGAATCTAGCATAAAATAGGTTCTGATTAAACGTACAGTATTGAAAGTTGCTACAGTAGAAGATAACTTATAGAAGCCTATACATACTGTCTGGATATTTCCATTTTTCCATACGACTGCTACTTTGTTCTTATCTACATGAATGCTTTCATGTAACAGGGATATTGAATTTCCCGCAGTAT
>CAZZFH010000417.1:0-2318 GCA_964653295.1 uncultured Candidatus Bathyarchaeia archaeon
TGGCTGCCAACAAGTATGATGTTACTCATGTAGCCTGTGAGCGGGCGTTCCGTGTTCCTGGACATAATACGGCGGCCTTACAAGTCGTTGTTCAGTCAATCAAGGCGTGGTGCAAGGAAGCTAAGATGCCTTTACAGTTGTTTCAATCAACTGAGTGGAAGGCGGCGATATGCGGTGATGCTCACGCTACGAAACAAGAAGTCCAGGACACTATCTCGATGTTCTGGAAGATAGAGGCTGACGAGCACGCTTATGATGCTGTCGGGATAGCACTGCATGGGCAGAATGTTTTAAGATTAGAGGAGATGGCGAAATGAGTAGAAGCGAAGTGATTGTTAAGAAGCACGGAGGGCCAGATGGGGCGTATGTTTCTATCTTGGCGTATGTTTCTATCTTTGCGAACATGCGGCAAATTCTGGTAACTCCGGAGGAGGCCGAGAGAATCCGCCAGGGATTAGAGAGAGAACTAAAGGAGGTGAAGCATGAGTAGTGGGGAGCAAATTGGGGAGATATTCCGTCGTGTGACGAGGCCTATAATTAGCATTATTTTTGCTGCCGTAATAGCTCAGGTAGTCGTTGATGGCATTGATGCCCCTGGTTGGTTTATCGCCATGGCTGGGGTAGTCATTATCGAGTGGTGGGGCGAGCGGGTCATCACGAAGGTGAAGGAGAAATGATTGTAGAAGAACTGAAGAAGGCGTGTCAGGAGCAGATAGACCTCTATGAAGGTTCTGGACTGATAGGCCCCCCTGAGATAGCAGTTATGCAGTCAGGAAGATGGGGGAAGACTGATTACCGTAAGCTGCTCGGGGTGAAAGGTGAGATTGTGTGAGATAATTTTGGGCGTGGACTAGTGGTCATGTATCCAGCCAGGGAACTACTGGCAGCGATTGAGAGAGAGGAGGAAAAATGAAGGTTTATGTAGCAACGACAGGGGAATACAGCGATTACCAGATAGAGGCAATATTCAGCACACGTAAGAAGGCTGAAGAGTATGCAAATTTTCACAGCGTGAACGGCCTGAGAATAGAGGTTTGGCTCATGGATGTTGCTAGGCCCGTGAAACAAGTGTTTGTACAAATGGCAAAGGATGGAACCGTCATACGTATTATAGGCCCCGACATGAAAGATGCCATAGATGGGAGAGGAGATAATCGTATAGGGTTTACCAGTTTTTATCACCTGAAACTAGACGGTAAAGAAAAGACTTTAGGGTGGTGGGTTGAAACTGATAGCAAGAAAAGAGCCGTTAAGGTAGTAAATGAAAAGCGTATCCAAATACTTGCCATGGGCCTTTGGGGTAACGACAAGGCGGTGATGGAGTATACAGCGGAAGATACGGACTGGAAGTGACATCACTACTACGCCACATCTAAAGAAGAGCTTAGTGAGCGGGCAATGGAGGTGATATGACAGAAAAGGCATACATTCAGAAACTACTAGTTGAGAAAATAGGGGGAATCATGGGTGATATCTTGCGGGAGGCCCTTGAAGATAATCTCTTAAGTAAGGATGATGGTAATGTTGTAAGATTATTTGATTTGCTTATGGGCGAAGATGAGTTCTTTGATTTGCTTATGGGCGAGGATGAGTTCTATGAACTGCTGGGGAATATGATACAGAAGTATTATAGCCTGTTTGTAGGAGAGAAAGAGGGAGATGAAGAATGACTATGACAGAATGGGTCGAAATGTGGAAGGCGATTAGCGAAAGTAGAACCGTGCTTATACCAGCACAACTTCATGTACTAGGAGAATTTAGGGAATTGGTTGATGGTCTTGGCTCCTCAAAAGCAGTCTATGAGTATTTTCAAGAGGTAGAGTCCGCAGACCCGCCCAACTATGAACCTTGAGAGGAGGCATAATGAACGGCAGAGTATCTAAGAAATTGCGCAAGTATTCTCGTCGGGCCTGGTTAGAGTATGTCGCTGCGGTGAAAGAGTGGCCGCTGGAGGCCAGGTTGCGGTTGGCATGGTATATTGTCTTTACGAGAACGAAGAGAAGGTAAAGGGCAGATGATTAGTCTAGCAAATTACATTACAGGACTTATAGGATGCTGGATATTTTCTGATGGAGCGTATTCTATAGCATTGTATTTAGGTGCGCCATCGTTCCGTGGGGATAAGCAATCCTGGAGCAAAGACCACGCTATCAGGGTAATCCGTTGTATTTTAGGGATAGTGTTGATAGTCATAGGAGCCCGATGGATATAGTCGAAACAATTATTCTGAGGGAGCCTGAGCCAGAGTGGTATTCGCCTTTCCAGATTAAGTTTCACCGAAGGCATATAATCTGGCTTCTCGGCTATCTGCCTACCCT
>CAZZFH010000418.1:0-2316 GCA_964653295.1 uncultured Candidatus Bathyarchaeia archaeon
AAGATGATCGAGTACGGTAAGTTTCCCATCATCACTCATTTTCTAGCTGATGCCTCACTGCCGTTCCGGGCTGGTTGTCCGTGGGGCCGGGTCCCGGCGTTTATCTGGAGCTAGCCGCTCTTGGGCTTGGTCTCATCACCTTGTTTCCTACCGCGTATATGGTCTCTACCTCGATCTCCTCAGCCATCTTGAGAATCCGCTTCACAGTATCTACTGATTTCATGCGGGGCTCGATAACCACAAGCATAGCATCCATCCTGCGAGCTGTACCCCTTCCAAGATGCTCTAATCCTGCTACCATGTCCATGATGAGGATCTCTCCCCGTTGGATCAGCATATGCTGGATCAATACCCTCAGCATGGCGTTGGCGCCACACATGCAGCCTGTTCCACCCCCCTTTACAGTACCCATTACCAAGAGCTTTACGTTGTCTGGGGCGTTTACCCCAAACCTATCAACAATGTCGCTGACGCGTGGATTCATGTTGAAAATATTGCTGAGTGCTTCCTCAGACGAGACCCCTGTTTTCTCCTTAACTAGCTCTTCATTCTCTGAGACAGGCACTATCTGGTTAGCTATATCGTACCCTATTCCCAGACTGTATGCTAGGTTCAGATTTGGGTCAGCGTCAACAGCAAGAACATTGTATCCATCTCGAGCGAGTAATCTTGAGAGGGTAGCAGAGACGAATGTCTTTCCTACTCCCCCTTTTCCAGCAATGGCGATTTTCATGGGTTTCACCTAGTATCCTACTTTTTGTAGTATCTTCTTGACTGACTGGTATGCTGGGCTGGAATCGGGTAGCTCTAGTAGTGATTTTCCTTGAATATTGTACTCCATTATCTGTGGGTCTGGTTCGATTCTTCCTAGGTACTGGAATGGCTGATTTTCGGCTTCTTTTTCTAGGCTCTCTGGGAACCTGTATCCTCCAACGAGGTAGTAGTTGTCGAATTCGATGTCTACTTCCTGCATTATCTTGTATGAGCGGGCTGCGTTGTCGAAGCTCTTCTTGCTTGGGTCAAGTATGTTGAATACGTCCTTGACTTTCTTTGTGATCCTCCTGTTGAGGTGCTCTACTCCTGCCGGGGAGTCAACGATTACATACTCATAGTTTTTGCCCCACATATCCATTATCATGCCCAGTGACCTGTCGGGCATACAGTAACAACCCGCGATCCATTTGGTCCCGATTCCAATGAAGTCATAGAAGTCTCGTCCCTCGTAGAGGCTTTCTTGCCATATGTATGGCTCTATTTTGTCGGTGGGGGTCATTCCGCTCATGGTAGCCATTTTTCGCTCCTCTATTATCTCTGATAATACTTCAGCGATGCTTCGTTTATTGGCGCTTTCTAAGTCGATGCCTATCATCTCTGCTAGGCTCTCATCTGGGTCTGAGTCTACGAGTAGTAGTGGTTCTGCTCCTTTTTCTCCTAGGTATCTGCTGAGGAGGGTTGTGAAGCTGCTTTTGCCTGTGCCTCCTCTTCCTGTTACGACAATGGTGCCTTTGTGTTCAACCAAATTTATTCCTCTATTATGCCTTATTCAGGTGTTTACTAGGAATGGTAGGCGTTAAACTTAATCAGGTTTTAGATATAGTTCAGGTATGAATGATTGGTTGGCGACCTAGGGGTTGGGGGTTCAAATTCCATAAGTCCGCCATTGGGGTCCGCTGGTGGTGGTTCGGTGCATTTTATTTGTGTTGGTTGGGTTTAGTTTTATTGTGTTTTGGTTGCCTTTTATTCGTTAAATTTATATGAAGATTAGAGAAGAGACGTTTAAGATTCGGGTTGTTTGTTTTTTCCAAATCTCCTAATAAGGCTGCGAGATTTTTTCTTGGGTATTAACTCACGTTATTATTCTGAATTTCGTTGATTTCTTGGGTATTGACTTGCGTCATATCAAAAAGAGGAGGATAGAAAGGACCATTGAATGCGCTAGGTTAGCTCGAATGCCGCGTACCATCTGACATCTGCGCCGAAGCGTTCAGCAAGGGCCTTGACGAGCCTTGCGCCCTTCCTGTTCCCAAAATAGACGCTATACTGGACCCGGTACCCACCCGCTACCGAGATGATCTCATTTAGGTTACTCCAGAACCTGCTGCTTGGCTTCTCCTCTATGAAATCATACGCCACCAAGTATACCTCCTCGTCCGAGTCATCATCCTCAAGTTCCTCGATGAGATGCTGGGCGGTGCTCTTTCTCCCCATATAATTAATTGGGTCAATACACACGAAATAAACTCTAACAGACCAAAACAAAGCTTGAACAGCTACAAGCCGATTATTTACGGAGTTTTTATTCATTTTTCACAAGAT
>CAZZFH010000419.1:0-2289 GCA_964653295.1 uncultured Candidatus Bathyarchaeia archaeon
GCAGTTGTAGATGTTGCCAATGCTTGGGAAGACGTAAAATGTACGCTCGACGAAATGAATGCAAGTCTCAAATACATATTGATTACGCATGGGCATGCATCACATCTTCAGTCAGTCTCTCAGGTGAAAAAAGAACTGGGCGGACAGATATGTTTTCATGAGCATGATACAGACCTTGTTGAAAAAGCGGATACGACGTTAAAGCCGGACATTTCCTTGAAGGATAATGCTAAGCTGCAATTGAATGGAACCGAGATCAAGGTGTTTCACACACCGGGACATACCAGAGGTTCTGTTTGCTATTATATAAAGAGTGAAAAGGTATTGTTCAGCGGAGATACACTCTTCAAGGGAGAGTACGGCAAGATATGGGGTCCCACTAGCATGGCATTGATGTTGAGAAGTTTAAAGAGACTGAACAATATCATTCTGCCCAGCGCTACCGTCTACCCGGGGCATGGTGATTCAACGACCATGTCTGCACAGGCCTGGCTCGACTGCCTTGATAACCTTTCATAGCAGAATCATGAAAAATTTACAGATCTGAGAAAAATGGGGTATCCGGGTCAATTATTGAGCAAGGAAGATACTACAGAATATACTAGCGGAATCTTCCTTGCTCGTGGTTAAATTCCGGGAGGTATGGACGGGGAAGCAAGTTGTTCGGGGGGATATTTGCCATCCCAATATTTTGTTTAAAGCCTTATCAAGGTTTTCTAAGCCTATCTCCATTGTCGAGACAAAAAACAGAGCTGTTTAAGGTACAAATAATGGATCAACCCTGATAGGTGACTGCCTCAATAACGTGACAACCCATGTATTTTGGATAAGTACATTTGAAAATAAAACAATTAACACCAGCATAACGATAATTTTTGGTTTTATCATCAATCCTCTTATTCACCTTTTTCTTCTTCCCCCGGCCTTTCCATCCCCTTCTCTCTAAGCTCACTTGTCTCATGCTGTAAGCTTCTTACCTTTTTACTCAGCGTAAACCTTCTAGAAATCCCCACGATCATACCGACGATAATCCCAATAACGATAGAGAGGTACACGATGCTATAGAGGGGGATAGGGGGAGTGAGGATGTTGAGATAGTAGTGCATCTGGGTAGGCTGACTGTTTTCCACCCCGAAGGTGATCAAGAAGAGTAAAACTATTATTAAAATGATGCTTTTTACGTATGCCATGATCTGCCCCCTTTACCTGAATAGTTGCAGAGTAAAAATTGCCTCTGCTCTGTGCTATAAAAGCCTAAAACAAGAAGGAAGGGAACCCATCCTTTCTCCCTGTTTTAGGCAGTAACACTTCTCTCTCGTTAACTGAAAGAGAGAGCCCTATTTCGTTGTACCCTTAATTGTGGCCTTGGTCTTCTTCTTGTCCTCTAACCACTGTTTCAGATATTCGGAAGCCATCTCCCGTCCCCCCAGCCCAAAGGCAAGGGCAAGGGCCAAAGCGGTTGCCCCAAAGGAGATGACAAAGACAGAAACGATGATCTCTTCACCGATCCCCAGTTGAATGAGGGCAATGGCTCCGGAGAAGAACACAATCGCATACAGGGCAAGTTTGCCCAAACCCTCAGCATTCTTGAGCCCTGCATTGGAGGAAGCGGTGCTCACTACAGCGGCGAGCAGGGTTCCCAGGAGAACCCCCAGGACCAAAACAATGATTGCTGCCACTACATTGGGGATGTAGAGGAAGATAATTTTGAACAGATCCGAGACAATGGGAAGCCCCAAGGAATCCAGTGTGGCGGTGATCACTATGATCATAATGAACCAGTAGACCAGGAAGCTGATGATCTCAGAGGGCCTCTTGACTATGTCTCCTTTCTTGAGAAACTCCTGAACCCCGGTCTTCTCAGTAGCCTTGTCAAAGCGGACCAGCTTTAGGAGCTTCTCAATAGCTAGTTTTACTAATCGGGCGATGAACCAGCCTATTACAAATATAATGATTGCACTGATCAAGGCTGGGAGAAATGCCGTAATCTTGGTGGCAAAAGCATTCCATGCTCCAGTAACAACGGTTGTGATTTGCATAACGCACCTCCTTGTTTCAAGATTAGCTAAAGTTTACATCGTTAATCTCACCTGAAACCAGTCTGGTGAGAGCCCGTTTAACTATTAGTTTTGGGTAAAGTTTGAATATCAGGACCAACAGTGGTAATTAGTTCAATTATATCAGTATGTTATCCGAGATACTCAAATGCGATGTAGTGGCTATTACTAGAACCGCAGTGACACATGACGTGCCAGAGATCTTCGAAGGTACTGTTGATGTAGATGAAAC
>CAZZFH010000420.1:0-2280 GCA_964653295.1 uncultured Candidatus Bathyarchaeia archaeon
GTTATTAGTACTCCACTACTCTGGGAAGTAGCTTGGCCTGAGTTATCCAATCCTCGACCTGTTCTAGAATGGAACGCTTCTGCAGGCAATTGGAGATCCACAGAATCAGGGAGAGTACCAGTTAAGGGGATCACTACCTGTGGTTGGAAAATACCTAAACCTAATCCCCGTAGAAGTCACAGACGACCTCTCCAAGTTTAACAAGGATACTTTTTGATTTGTGTTGAGATTAACGCCTAAAATGTGCAGGAACATACACAGTATTAACAACGTAAACACCATCAAAATGTAAACCATTTCAAATGTATACGTGTGTGAGATCTTGTTAAGCTAATTATTCAAATAAAAAGTGGGTTGGATTGCCGTTTCGGTTTAATATGTCACTACAGTTGCATGAGGTTGTTATTATAAAAAAAAGGAGCCTGCACTCTTATTGTTATTTACCGGTTACTAGGTTTTTTCCCTGAATTAACCTAATGATGACCACAATAGCGGCTACTACCAATAGCAGATGAATTAATTGTCCCCCAACTCCCCCGATTAAACCTAGAACCCAGAGAACCACTAATATGATAGCTACCGTCGTGAAGGTATCCATCTATTACTCCTCGTCTTGGGTTTTTTCTTTCTCGGCTTCGTTTCCTTCTTTCATTCCTTTTCGGAAAGCCTTATAGCCCTTTCTTATGGCTTTACCTGCCTGATCAGCCCCTTCTTCTATAGCCTCACGGGCATCATGGGCACCTTTCTCGATGGCTTTACCTGCTTGTTCAGCGCCTCTCCCTACTGCTTCTCCCATTTCCTTTACTCTTTCCTTATTGGTTTTTTTTATCTTTATTATCATCTGACATTTTAATTCTCAACTAAAGGATTGATTGTGTTGAATATAAGGGAGAGTAAGAAAATGTATACATTGTTCTCTGAAATAAACAACTATTATTATCGGTTTAATGGCTGCAAAAAATTCAATATGCTTGTTACATGAAACACGGTGAAGAGGTTCGATTGTATGTGTGAAGAGTTACATCCCCAAAGTTAAATCTCGTTTAAGACAGAAAAATCATCGAAATGATTGAAGGCTTTCTAGAGTTGGTGCTTGGACACGTATTCGAAGTAGCAATATTGCTCGTAGCAGGTCTCTTATTGGGCATACTCATGTCCCTGCTCTACTGGAGGGGGCAGGTCAGTGAAAGAGAGGACCAAATCATGGATCTAGAGACCTCTGTAGAAACAAAAGACTCAGATATGAAGAATATGCGTGTTCGTGCACAGGATCTTTTGAATCAGCGGAAAAAAGAGATAGAGAGCCTCGACACCAAGCTAAAAGATTATGACAAAGTATTTGAGAATCAGAAGAACGCAATAGATGTCCTCAACACCCAGCTAAAGGACTATGATATCCTTTTAAATGAGCGAGAGAAAAGGGCAGATCTCCTCGAAACCCAGCTAGGTCAGAGAGATGAGAACATCCAAGACCTGAACCAGCAGATAACTGAAAAAGATGAATCCATCAACCTCCTAAAAAAGGAAGCAGCCGATCTCGAAAAGAGCCTCAAAACCCAGCTTAAGGAATATGAGAATCGTTTGAATGAGCTTGAGAAAGGAATAGATGTCCTCAACACCCAGCTAAAGGATTATGAGATCCTTCTAAATGAGCGAGAGAAAAGGGCAGATCTCCTCAATACCCAGCTAGGTCAGAGAGATGAGAACATCCAAGACCTGAATCAACAAGTAAGTGAAAAGGATGAATCCATTAACCTCCTGAAAAAGGAAGCAGCCGATCTTGATAATATGTACAAAGAATCAGTGACACGCACTGAAGACGTCGAGGTAAAAGTGGGAGAATTGGAGAAATCATTAGAGGAACAGGCGCAGGAAACTGCTTCCCTACAAGCTCGCATGCACGCCATGCAGGACGACTTCACATACATCACAGGGATAGGCCCGAAGGTGTCTTCGGTGTTCAGATTCGCGGGAATAAATACCTTCGCGAAACTCGCCTCCGCAGACATAGATAAAATAACGAAGATACTTGAAGACGAGAACCCCAACCTTCTACGATTGACTGATCCCTCGACATGGTCAGAGCAAGCAAGATTGGCCTCAGAGGGAGACTGGGAGGCTCTAACGGTCCTACAAGACAGCCTCAAAGAAAGCAGACGCATACACAGTTCTAAAGTCGATGAAGGTAATATTCATCCTGTTAGTGTTGAGCTTGAAGTCATATAGCGCGCCAGCGTGTTGCTAAATTACATGTTTCAATTAACTCACCACCAAAAAGAA
>CAZZFH010000421.1:0-2280 GCA_964653295.1 uncultured Candidatus Bathyarchaeia archaeon
GATGCCCTTCTTCTGTGATGTCGATGAGAGCACTTAGCTTCTTGCTAAGCCACGGGAAAGGACTGTAGGGGGTAACGAGGAATGTGACAAGTATGAAGGGGCTGGCTACTAGGAAGGGAAAGATGCTCTGGGTGAAGTAGGGCATGATTAATGGAAGGTTTCCTATCATCGCGTGGAGAAACTTTCTACTCGCCTTTGAGCTCAATGTTCCACGTTTGAGGTAGCCCGCGATCAAGATGACCAATATAATGTATAGATAACAGGCTGCCATGACGATGAGATTAGCCTGAAGACCAGTCATATCACAAAGCTTCCACACGGAATATTAAAGAATGAATATTAGAAGCTGACCTCGCTTTGCTCAGGGACCACATGAGGTGGACGTTTCCCCTCAAGGAAAGCCTTCACGTTTCCAACGGAGCGAACCGACATCTTTCTACGGGTCTCCCAAGTAGCAGATGCGCAGTGTGGGGAGAGAACCACGTTATCCAGTTTGAGCAACGGGTTGTCCAGTGGCGTCGGTTCTTTCTCGAATACATCGAGGGCTGCGCCTTTGATCTTTTTCTCCTGTAGCGCCTTGATTAACGCTTTCTCGTCTATTACTGGACCCCTGCTGGTGTTGATGACTATGGCTGAGGGCTTCATTTTCGCCAGTGCTTTCTCGTTGATCATTCCTCGTGTTAAATCAGTCAAAGCCGTGTGTATGGTCAATATATCGCTTCTCTTAAGCAATTCATCAAATGAAACATACTCAACACCATATAACGCTTCAAGGTCATCGCGGCGACGAATATCATAATAGATGGTCTTTACGGGGAACCCTTGAGCCCGTTTGAGCACCTCTGTTCCAATGCGTCCCAACCCAAGAATACCTAGAGTCTTGCCCTCGGTGTCCCATCCAAAGGGGATGTATCCTTCTCGTTTCGCCCATTTTGTCTTCGTGAATGTATCTGCTAGGGGAATGTGGCGGTTAAATCCAAGTATGAGAGCCCATGTATGGTCTGCTACTCCGCTGCTCAACACATCAGGTGTATGTGTAACATAGATACCTCGCTTTGTACACTCCTCAACATCCACAGAGTCATAGCCTACTCCGAATCTTGCGACCAGCTTCAACTTAGGAGCCTTATCCAGATACTCAGCGTTTACTTTCCCTGTACCTACCAGTACAGCGTAGGCGTCTTTGAGTTCGGCTTCATAATTTCCTGTGACATACTTGACTTCTGCGAGTTCTTTTAGTGTATCTGATACGTCTGTTGGAAGGTTTCTTGTGTCTGGGGTTATCAATATCTTGGGTTTCATGGTAAATCATTACGATATAACGTATTTGAAGACACCGAGGCTCGGTGTTTATTTTATATATTCATCACATGATAAATGTTAATATTATGCCGTATTGCCCCCACTGCGAAAAAGAGACACCTCGGTAAGCGAAATACTGTGAGAGCTGCGGAGAAGCAATAATCACCAACCTCCCACATGCAGAGCGGAAAGGACTGATCCAACACATTAGAGGCGGGATAGTGTTTTCGTTAGCCAACCCCATGATCTTCGTCCCGGAGGCTCTTGCAGGTCTATGAGAAAAAGCCATGGATTGGACATTCATTCAGCTACGGTGCCGGGGTCAATAATTACGGCTATCATAGTGGACCTATACCTGAGCGTAAAATAGAGAAGCTCCGGGAATGATTAATGGCGGGGTTACTGCTCCGCCTCATCCGGGTTTCTCACGAATAGGAATATCAGGATCAGCGCGACTACCAACGCGGCTGAGGTAATCATCCACGGATAATTAGGGTTCAAGTTGTACACGTATCCGCCAACGTAGGCACCCATCGCCGCAGGTGGGAACAATAGAAAGCCACCGCCCCAGAAGTTACCGAAGCTGATGGTTATGCCCCTCTCACCGAGCAGGCTGTAGAGTCTCCCCCGTCTGCTGCGGGGTATGCTGTTGGCTATTATGGTGCTGAAGGCTGGCATCATGATGTTGTTACAGAGCACTATGCCACAGAGGATCAGGACTACTCCTATAAATCCACCCATGTACTGGTAGCTCCATATGATTATGGGTGCAAGGCACATGCCGATGAGGATCATCTTCCTTGGACCGATCCTGTCGACGGCGGAGCCCAGCGGGAAGGCGACGAGGATGCCTAGGAGCCCGCTGATGAACATGATGAGCCCCCACTGGCTCTCCACCAAACCGATCACCTCTTTTGCATAGACAACGTAGAAGGGGGCGCGCATGGCGATGAAGAAGCATGTGAACATCTCGATGAT
>CAZZFH010000422.1:0-2279 GCA_964653295.1 uncultured Candidatus Bathyarchaeia archaeon
TTTGTGTCTGGGCGCATTGCCTGCATGAGGGTCTGGGCCATAATTGGATTGAGTGGTGCGTGTTCTGTATCAATGACAAAGTAATCGAAGCCCATGCTGGACATCATCTCAGTCATTATTGGGCTCTCAACTGTAATCCATGTCCCATAGAGCTGTTCATCCGCTTTCAGCCTTCTCTTTAATTCATTTTTCATCAGTATTTCACCTGAATAGACAATTATGACGCTACTAATTTCCTATATAGCGTTTCGTAGCCTACTCTATGCTATCCACTATATTCTGGATCCCATCAACCCATCTAAGATAACTGTTTAATGAGGCCCTTAATGCAGTCGTGTCCGATGCCTGTGTCTGTATAACCAAATAATTATCCTCTATCCTGACAAGAGTCTTTGATCTATCTGAAGAGGGGGTCTCAGCCTCAGGAACTAGGGCTGTCTCAATAACTCCCAATAGTTTCTCGTTTAACTCGATTTTTATTACAGCTAATATGGCTTCATCTGGGGTATCCATAGCTGAGATAAAAGAAATAGATGTTTAAAAAAGGATTAGTTTTGGACCCTGATTCTTCTTGAGGCTTGGCCTACTTTCGTTGATGGAACGTATGCTCCGCCTGCGAAAGTGTGTCCACATTTTCTGCATCTCCATAGTCCAACACTTTCGCGTTTTACACTGGGGCTTGCACAGCTAGGGCACTTGTGGTATGTGTGGAGAGAATCCATGATCCTACCGTATCTTTTACGGAGAGTGGCTCCTCCTCTGGTTCTCAGTCCTACATCTTTACGTTTTTTCTTTGCCATTACTCGCTCACTGCGTATGACCTTATCTCTGCCGCCTTCTCCGTAGCGATATTTATGCATTTCTTTATTTCGTCTACTGTGAAGCCGACTGGACCAGATTTCTGTAGAGTTGTGACGTTTCCTGCCTCATCAAGAGTTACGGTGAGTCTACCATCAGCGACTTCTTCCTCGTCCGCAGTAGCGTCCAAGATGAAGTGTTTGTCTATTTTGTAGATGGTTATTGGAACTGGTTCGCATCGAAGCTTTAGCTTCATTGTCTTTCCAGTCTCAGAGACTTCGTTGTCCTTGGATACCTTATACCCGGGGATCTCAGCGTTCTTCAATGCAGCTAACGCGCCTACTCCACAGGCATCTATGAGGTTTCCATCCCAGTTTAGGATATAGAGGTCAACAAATACAATGTAGACCTTTTCTCCTGATACTAGGCCAAGTTCCTTCATGTTCAGTATCTCTGCTGAACGCAGTCCTCTGTCTACCACTCTAGCTAACTCGATGGCACCATGTGGTGGTGGACCGGGCTCCCATGTCTGGTGAGCTACTGGAGTATATTCGGCGTTGCACATCAGTACTCCTTCTTCTGGGGTGTCTTCGAATGGGGTTCCTAGACCTGCTTTTACTCCGACTACTACATGGGTTTTTCCCAGCTTGACTTCTGCTGATCCTTCTGATTTCTCAAGGAACTTGGTCTTTACTTGGAATTCTCTGTAGTCTAGTAGGCCTCGTCCGTCCATTCTTGTTCCCGCTTCTAGTACTTCTTCGATCTTCTTTCGTTTGAGTCTGGATACTATGTTATTGCTCATTCTTCTTCTGCCTCCGCTTCTTCTTCAGCTTCTTCACTTGGTTCCTCTTCAGCTTCGGACTCGTCTTCTAACATGCCATATTTCTTCTTGAGTGCCTCGCGTTGGATCTCATAAACCTGTTTGCATCCTTCGATGGCCATGCTGATTGCTTCTTCTGTCTCTTTCGTGGTTAATATTCCATCCATCTGGAGTAGGGTAACTTCCTCAAGCTTGGGCATATAGGCAACTGGGACATCTGCTTCTCCTTTCTTGTCCTCATAGTCTCCTAGGTCTAGGACGATGTGTCCATCCATTTTTCCGGCTGCACATGATGCGACAAGGTCCTTCATTGGTATACCTGCGTCTACCAGTGCGACTGCTGCTGCATTAATTGATGCGCATCGGGTTCCACCGTCTGCTTGAATAATCTCTACATAAACATCGATTACGCTTCTTGGATATCTCTCTAGGAAGAGGGCTGGCTCAATTGCGTCAGTCATTACCATACCGATCTCTGTGTCTCGTCTTGATGGCGCAGGTGATCTTCTTGGATCTACGCTGAAAGGCGCCATATGGTATCTGACCCTTAAGACTCCCTTGTTGGGCTTGCTTAGTCTTTTTGGGTGCATTTCCCTTGGACCGTATACTGCTGCGATGATCTTGTTTCTACCCATCTCAATGTATGCAGAGCCGTCTGCAT
>CAZZFH010000423.1:0-2275 GCA_964653295.1 uncultured Candidatus Bathyarchaeia archaeon
ATAAATCTTCTCATCTGCTCACCGCTGTCGCGATGGCTAAGGATATTGAGGCTGCCTTCCCATGCAACGTCATTGTCAAGAATGGCTACCTTCTGGTGCATGTTGCGACGTTCAATTACATTTACTCCAATACTCCGTAATTGTCTCACCACAATTTCTGATTGACTAGCCATTTCACTAACCTGTTGATTTATAGGCCTTGTGTAAATTCTTATGTCTATACCTTGTCCTATCATGGCTCTGAAATAATCCATGAACGTACCGGCACGGTTGACGGAAACAAACGGGCTGAGTATCATAAGCCGGTGCTGGACTCCCCTAATATCTTGTAGAAACTGGGCCCAGAAATTACGCTCAGTATATAGTTCTCCGGATACTGGCTGGCTGTCCACACTTCTAGCTGCAAGCAATGCATCAGCCCATTTCTCAAAGTCAGTAGTGAAATAGTTGTCAACCAGACTTTCTGACTCAAAGTATTCCGCCTTCTGCTGGAAATGACTAATTATTCGCGATAATAGAGATTCACGGTCTAGTTCACCCAATAAACGCTTTGTATTAGCCACCAGATATAGTTTATCTTTAGCTCGAGTCATGGCTACATTCAAAACTCGTAAGGCATCAGAATCACGCTTTGTATCATCTAGCATAGGAGCGGTTTTAAGGCCTATACCCTCAGTACTGTCAAATATGATTATTTGTTGCTCGCCACCTTGAAACATATGGATAGTGCTTACACGCACACGGTTCAATAGTTGCCAGTCCTTAGCAATCTTGTTTATTAGCCGTGCTTGGTGTCTATATGGCGTGACTATGCCGATTTTACAATCCGGTGTCTGTTGTATTATCTTCCTAGCAAGTGTAGTGCAGACCAGTGCGTGATAAAGATTGAATCGTCCGCCAGTGGAAATCTGGCTACACCACGCGTTCATCTTGCCGGTTTCAATTAACACCAAAGGTAATGACGAAACGCCATCCTTAAGACTGTCCCTTTCGGTAGATAAGTGGTCTCTCAAGACACCTTGGTAAATGAAGCGATTAGAAATTTCGGAGATGGCAGGAACCATTCGATACTGTGTATCTAATAGCGTAACCCTTTCATCCCTCTGAGCTTCCTTTATGTCCCGGATGTCCAAGGTATCGAAGATACTTCTACCAAGCCATCGCTGTGCCATTGGTTTCTCTGAGATACAGATGGGCGGTAGTTGCAGAAAATCACCAACTATAGTAACAGATTGACAGCATCGCCCAACTGCCCAATAGAGGTGCGGTAATGGAGCCATACTGGCTTCGTCAAGAATGAGGACATCAAACTTCCTACTAGGAAATTGCTTCGCTGTAAAAGTCTTCGTCAGTGTTGTAGCAACTAATCTAGCTTCGGATAGGACCTTATTCTGTATCTCTTCCAGCTCCTTGTTAATTTCAGCTATCCTGGATAGAATAGCATCTTTACGAACCTCATACTTATTTCTCTGCCCTTCTAGTTCTCCTTGTGGAATCCCAATTTCCTGCAGCGAAATGTTAGCCTCTGCTCTGGTCTCAGCCAGTTCATTATCTTTAGCTTTACGAGAGCTCTCAAGTGTGCTGCGGAGTTTGATATTAGCCTCAAGAGCACGTACCAGTGAGTCACGACGAATGCCAGCTTGGTCAATTTCATGCTGGATTTTGTCAGGCTGAAGTCCTGTCAGTAACCTTTTTATTGCTCCTGCGGATTGAGCTTCCACTAATTTTCTTCTATTTCTTTCCTGCATTTCTCCAAGTTGGTTCAACTCTGCCTGTGTCTCTTCTAACTTACTTGAGGTCTGTGATAGAGAGGTCTTAACACTATTAAGCTCAGAAGACAAGGTTCTGATTTTTTCTAAAATGTGGAGTATATTGCCAAAACTTGAAATAGTATTATCGATTTGTACCTTCTCAGCTTCCAATGCCTGTCTCTCTTGACTAAGTGTTTCGCCCCTTTTCTCGGCAATCTTGTCCAGAAGAACCAGTTCATATTTACTCTCTAAGATTTTCAGGTGTTCCTCTTGTGGCTTTCCTAGCCGAACTAATCTTCCTTCTTGATAGAAAGAAGAACCCTTTAAATGGTCAGCGATATCTTCGAGGGCTTCGTCGACTGCATTATTGGCATGCGAAACGAGAAGCACACTACGTCCCGCATTTAAATGAGCTTCTACCGCTTTTGCTATAGTCTTGGTCTTACCTGTTCCAGGTGGGCCCCAAACAATTGACAGCTTGGAAGAATAGGAGGTTTCTATCGCTCGTTTCTGAGCGTCATTAG
>CAZZFH010000424.1:0-2273 GCA_964653295.1 uncultured Candidatus Bathyarchaeia archaeon
CTCTTGATGAACATGCATGGGCTGATATCCCCATTCGGCTGAATGCAGACAAACTGGCGACCAGCACCACAGCCTTGAAGCGACTCAAGTGGCACCTTCTCATGTTTATCGCTCATGGCGTTATAATGGGTTGGGCTCTGGACATAGAACTGCTCACTCTTCTGCGCCTTAGTCTCAACATAAATCCTATCCGGGTCAAGGTACTTACCCAGACTTCCCTCAAGGCACGCTCTCCCATATTGGGGTGCTGTGCTCAGCACCTCTAGTCCGATGGTTCTCCGGCGTTTGAAGAGCTTGCTGAGCACCAGTTCACGTTCCTCTGGGCTCAGATCATTCTCAGCGTACTCTTTTCCCCTGCCCGTTGGGACGAAGTTGAAGTGGATGAAACGCTGGGCACCCAGCTCTGCAGCTAGGTCAAGCATGGGGTCAACCTCGTCGATGGTATCCTTCGTGAACACAGTAGCTACTGCTGTGAATATCCCTGCTTCCACACTGTTCTTGATTCCCTCTACTGTTTTCTCCCAGCAACCCTTGGCTCCCCTGAACTCATCATGTCTCTCATGGTCTACGCTATCCAAGCTGATCTCGATATATGACAAGCCATGCTCCTTGAGCTTAGCAGCGAACTCCTTGGTGATCATGGTGCCGTTGCTGGCGGTAGCTACATGCATGCCCTTTGAGACCATATAATCCAGCACAGTGAAATAGTCCGGATGGATCAATGGCTCCCCGCCGCTTATCATTGGCACTTTGACGCCCGCCTCATGCATTGTGTCTACGAACGCTAGTTTCTCTTCCAGCGTTAACTCATCTGGTGTGCCTGTTGCTTTCGCATCTTGGTAGCAGTGTTTGCAGCGGAGGTTGCACATGTTGGTAAAGTTCCAGACCACCATGTATGGTATCCTTTTTAGACCAGATTCTTTTTTACCAACGTTTTTCAGTGTTTTTCCAAGTTGATCCACTAATGCACGAATCGCCAAGTTAATCGCCTGAATACCAGCATAACCCTGATGGTCTGCTTTAAACTCTGTTACAATGATGCTCTTTTTTTCTCTACGGATTCAAATAACAGAACTGGTTTGTCGTGATAATCAAATCGAATTAGCCTGTAATTTAAAATTATGATTAGTGCTTAAGCTTCTCCTATCCCAAGGGCTCAAAAATATAAAAGAACGTTTGTTTATTTAGCGATCAATACTTTGGTTTCGTCTTCAATTTTGTTTGACTTTACTGATTCTCTTACATATGCCCTGATCAAGTTTCTGAATTCATGAACCACTGGAGATTCACTGTTTAGACGATACAAAGATGCTTTACCGATCTGCCTTGTCTCTTCTATTATTCCCTCTTTCTCTAACTCGGGTAAAACAGCATAGAGCGTGCTTTTTGCCATCCCTAGGGATTCTATAATCTCGTTTTTCGTGAACTCGAATAATGGATTATCTATGAATAAATCTAGTATCCTGGTCTTTGGGCTTGACCCGAAGAGGGTCAATATTACTGATTCTCTATTTTCTTTGTACATGTACCCGGGTTCACATCCATCACACGATACGTAGCCTACGCGTAGGCTATATACCAAGCAAAGTATAAATAGTTTACTTATAAGGTATACTTAGTGAACTTATTTGGTTAGAAGGGATCTGAATGACCAACAGATCAAGGCTGATGTTTTAAACCGCCTTATCAACGCAAATGCTTTCGGACCCTATCATATACCTATTGATCAGATGAGAAGCTTCATCCAGAACAAAATTAAGAAAAACGGAAAAACAGTGACCAAATGTATAAATGAACTAGCACGACAAGGTCTCATAGTAAAAACCGCCCGAAATACCATATACGCAGACCATGCGAGACTCGATGAGATATACGATTATATCGACAATAACCTAGTTTAAATGAATTTGTCACCCGTGCGACAATCAATATTGCTGGTAGGAATACAATTCGACGGTTAGTCCACCATGTA
This sequence comes from uncultured Candidatus Bathyarchaeia archaeon, assembly GCA_964653295.1. Taxonomy (GTDB): domain Archaea; phylum Thermoproteota; class Bathyarchaeia; order TCS64; family TCS64; genus RBG-16-57-9. The sequence continues at coordinate 1,973 of CAZZFH010000424.1, forward strand.
CGATACCCTGTTTGGCTTGGTCTCTGTATTCTCTAGTTGTTTGAGCTGTTTCCCCAGTTGGTCTACTATCGCTCATATCACCACTGTGATTCTTCTAGATTACAAGGCAATATAACGGTGGTTTAGTAAAAAGTAATCGAAAAAAACTTGTTGTACCCTTCTAATGACTTTCATGAAGTAGTTTAATAATAGGACTCTCCTAGGATATTTGATAGAGCTGACTTCTCAGAATGGTAGCTTATTAACAGAAGACGATCGAGCATTGCTGGTAAAGGTAAGTTCATTACTTGAGGAGATTGTC
>CAZZFH010000425.1:0-2271 GCA_964653295.1 uncultured Candidatus Bathyarchaeia archaeon
CTCCTGTGGAGTCTCAATTCATGTATATCCTGACTGGGCACAGTACCGGCGGCGATCAATGTATCTGGCTCAACCTGTTGACCTTGTTTTACTAAGACCTCGCCAACGGTGGGAATCCTGCGTTCCTTGGTGATTGTCACTGTTTCCATTACTCACTCCTCCCCAGTGCCTCAATGGGCAATAGTTTGACTGGCTGTCTAGGCTTCTCCATGGGTCTCCCACGTGTATCAACAATGAGCCCGAGTTTTCCTACGCTTACCACCTTTTTTACCACCTTCCCACGGCCAGAGCCTAGATCTAATCTGTTGGGAATTAGGTTGAGCTCGATGCTCTCCATGTCCTTTATAGGAATCATGGTTAGCTCTCCATAGCTGAAGGAATGAGATACCTTGACATCTTGGTGGTTTGTGAACTCCATCCTGAGCGCTTCCTGACCATCAGCGAGTACCCCGCTGGGAGCTATGCTGGTACCGATGAACTGCAGCCCATGAGTAGTGTACAGGTCTAGGGCTGTCTCCTTAGCGTGATCCAGTAAATTACCGAATGGGGCAGCCATGTTCTCTGGGTCCAGATAAAGCTCTGTGATGCCTTCTGGCTGGATCGCGTCCATCAGTATCATCATGGAGTTCTCCATGGTCTTACTGCTGAAGGCGTCTCCTTTCCCCACCAAGACCTGAGTTTTCATCATATTGATGAGGGTAGGCTCAAGGGCTTGATCAAACATATCGCTAAGGGTTCTCTCAGTGACTACACCCTTCAAACGAGAAGCGATGACCTTGTGACCCTCAATCCCCAGCCTGATAGCTTCCCTTGCGACAGCTGATTGTATCTGCTGCTCCTCACCTGAAAGAGTCTGAGGTGGTTTAATCATCATATTGCCTATGATGTTTCTAACAGACCGTTCATCCATCATGGCTGGTAGCCAGCGAAGCACCTTGTCTATCCCTGCCTCCTTCACTATGTTACTGATACCATAGGTCAGCCCTATCCCCGCGTTTAGCGATCGGTTGAAGACACCATTATAGACCGAGTAGATATCAGTGGTATCTCCCCCAATATCCGCCGCAATCAAGTTGACCCCACGATGCTGAGCATACTCATAGAGCATCTTGCCCACCATGGCTTGAGATGGAACTATTCTCTCATCCGTCCAAGTAGCAAGCTTGGGATAACCAGGGCTATGGATAATAACATGCTCCATATATGCATCATAGATTGATTCCCTAGCGGGTCCAAGATTTTCCTTGTTGATGAGGGGTCTGACATTCTCCACCATCTTGAGGGCATAACCATTCTCACCCAGAATATTATCAACCTGAGTCTGAATAGAAACGTTGCCAGCGTAGATCAATGGGAGACTATACTCTGCACCGTACCGAGGCTTGATATCACTCTTCTGGATTATCTCAGCCATCTCAAATACCTGACTAGTAGCACCACCATCGGTACCACCACTCATCAACAATATATCCGGCTTCATGGCGCGCATGGTTGCAATCTTCTTGTATTCAGGGCGACTATCGTCCTTGCTGAAGGTATCTATTAGGAGAGCTCCTGCTCCCAGAGCCGCCCGTTGGGCGGATTCACCGCTGATATTACCGATAACTCCCGTTATGACCATGTGAAGACCACCGCTAGCGTTGCTACTGCAGAGAAGCTTGAACTCTGGATTGACCTTGTCTCCAGATAAAAGGTTGAGGGATTTTTCTCGTTGAATCTGCTTGATAGACTCCACTACTCCTTGGGTGACATCAAGGGTTGGCTCGTCTACAGTTGTCGTGGTCTTTGCTATAGCGGTTAATGTTTGATCTTGAACTAGTATCGCTTTTGTAGTGTTATGATTAATGTCTACGAGGAGATATGAGTCATGTTTTTGTTTGCTCATATACTATCAATACTGGCTGAAACCTAGGAATATATAGATTACACGTTTTAATGTTAAAATACAGTTTTTATATTCAAACCATCATTTTAATAACAATGGAGATAGAGACCAAAAAACCCCACATAAAGGAAATCACCAGAAAAGGCTTCAAACTACTCGAAGACGAGACCCGAAGAAGAATAGTATTCATGCTACGAGACGAGTCCCTAAACGTCAAAGAGATAGCCAAAAGACTCCAATTAACACCTCAGAACATCTACCACCACGTCAACAAGCTACAAGACGAAGGAATAATACAACTCAACTACGAGCAGAGAAACGGACACTTGGTAGAAAGCTACTATTCGGTTCCTGCTGATACTTATCTTTACACTGATGACAGGATC
>CAZZFH010000426.1:0-2265 GCA_964653295.1 uncultured Candidatus Bathyarchaeia archaeon
AGCTCTCCCGCACTATTGCTGACCTGGAACACAGCGATATTATCAAAACATACCACGTGGCCGAAGCTATACAATATCGGCATAAGGAAATAATCTAGACACTAATACAAAACCAGCCACAGAACACCACAGTCACTATCACCAACCTGAATTCAGCAAGCTAAGCAAGCTCGGCCTGCAGCAATTTTTCTGCAACTGCAGTACCACCTACAATCAAAAACAAGCAAAACCCAATTGTATAGAATGCGTAAGGTTAGGGGCCTCCCTATGCAGAGGTTCTGCAGTACTAAGCAGAAGCACTAGCAGTATGCTTGAGCCTCATGGTTATTCACAGTTTTGACAGCTAGAATCCTATGTGGGTGAAATTGGTCACAAAGTAGACAGTGAACATAACTACATGGCCGAAAACTGTTGAAGAAGCTGTGAACCAACTCGTATCTTCCATGTCTGAAGAAGACAAACAGACGGTAAAGAACACACCTGAGAGTAAACTGATTTGGTCTCACTTTGGTTGGGGAAGCGGTATCAGGATTGAGTTTGGCTTATGGAATGGCAATAAAGAGCTGCTTGTGTCCTGTGGGTCGGCTGATATACATCCAGACGATGCCTCAATGGTAATCATCAAAGCTGTATGGAAGAGGCTACAGGAGAAGTAAGAAGTGATTTGGATGGTGGTAGCTTCTGCCATGTAGAAGAGGTTATTGTGTTTTGTATTGTTTTGGGCAGTTGTGACTCACGATATGGAGAAGGCTTTACTAATTGCCTGAACGAGTATATGACTTACTCTTGACATGATAGAAATCAAGTCTATAATAGTAATAGTATAGAAATTTGAGTGGGGGCAATGAGACAGAACTTATAGCTGGTCGCTTGAGTTCTGAGGAGCCAATAGCGAAACCGACCTAAGAAGGGGCTTCGCTTTTTTTATTTATCAGGGCTAGGAGGTGATGCGTATGAGAGCACTTAATTAGGTGGAAGGGTGGATAAATAATTTAAGAAAGGAGAATTAAATAATGCGTAAATTATTAGCGTTAGTTTTAGCAATCGTGGTAATTGTAAGTTTGGTTGTCACTGGCTGTGCTAAACCGGCTCCAGCACCTGCACCTGCTCCAGCACCCTCACAAGCTCCATCAGCTCCAACACCCCCACTGACACCTGCACCAGCGTCAGAAAAGATAAACCGACTCACCTATGACCCTAATGCACCGCCAGTAGATTATCAACCGCCTGTATTGTATACCGGGATGATCCAGGAAAGGGATGTCAGCGTTAGTATGCGTGACGGGATTAAAGTAGTTGTTGATGTCTACCGTCCTGACACTCAGGAAAAGGTTCCGGCACTCTTGTCTTTCGCTGGACACTACAAAGAGTTATGTTCACCTGAACTGGCAAAAGTATTATCCTCTCAGCCAGCCTGGTCCACTCTGTGGATGGGAGCAATAGAAGCTGGGGATACGGAGTACTTGGCGTCTCGGGGCTATGCACATATTGTCGGTAATATGAGAGGATATGGTAAATCAGAAGATGGCCCTCCTTCCCCTTTTGATACCTATGACGTTATTGAATGGATTGCCCAGCAACCCTGGTGTAACGGCCAAGTCGGGATGGTAGGGTTGTCATTTTTCGGGATGATGCAGATTCAAGCTGCTAAAATGCAGCCGCCACATCTGAAAGCTATCTTTGCTATGGATCCCGGTGGACAGTATCCGCAAGATGGTACCCCTGGTGGCGTAACCCATGCGTTTAGCTATCTTCTGGGATTGGTAGCATGTGCTCATGGTACGATAGGGCAACCAGGATCTCTTCCCCCCGAACTAGAACCCCTGTGGGAGGAGGCAATGAACAATCCGGACTATATGCAGTATTCCCAGTTATACAACATATTGGCTATGAAGGGGCAGGTTTCGCCTAGGACGTTTTTCTCCCTGCTAGATCCCTTTACCAAGGATGGGAGCGCAGAAGCGGTTGATGCGGACCTCAAGAAGATAAATATTCCCACCTACACCGGTTCAGGCTGGTACGCTTTGACTTATAAAACTCATCTACAGGGAGCACAATCTATATGGGCAGGAATGAATGAGGATGTACCGAAGAAGCTCATGTTCTGTGGGCCCGCTCATATGGAACGTCCTTTTCATCAATACGCTAATGAGGTCGTAAGGTGGTATGACTACTGGTTCAAGGGTATAAACACCGGCATTATGGATGAACCCAGTGTAAAGCTTTGGGTAGAGGGGGAGAACAGATGGCTTGCTGCATATGACT
>CAZZFH010000427.1:0-2265 GCA_964653295.1 uncultured Candidatus Bathyarchaeia archaeon
TTCATCTACATCTGGGTATATGCGCTGCATGGAGACGAAGAACCTGTTGAATAGCTTGACTACGCCTTCCTCATAGCTTGTGTATTCGAGGGGTACGCCGTCCTCGTATCCTATGTATTCTCTCTCTGGCGCTAGTTTAACTCGTGCCTCGATGATGGGTTCTTCTTCTTGGAGGCGCTTGTTTCTTCTGGCTGCCATTATGCCGACACCTATGGCTCCACTCAGTGCTACTCCTATATTGTATGGGAAAGTGAAGAGGAGTGATAGTAACCCTGTGGCGTCTGGGGGTGGAACTAAAACTGTTACGGCTATGCTATCCACCGCGCCCAGATAATAGTTGGACTCTTCTTTGATTAGGCTCATCTCTTCTTCTACTTTTTCACCTTTCTCTCTTTCCTGCGCAGGGAACATAGCAGTAAAGCTTACCTTTCCCTGTGCATCGCTGGTGAGTGTTAGGACTTTGTCGATGTAGGTTACTTTGAGTGTGGTGTTTATGATGGGGCTACCGTCGCTGGAGTCCAGTATGCTGCCTCTATATGTGATGTTCTTTCCCTCATAGACCTGAATAGGCCCTGTGATCTTAAGCACGGGGTCAGCTACGACCCTGATAGGAGGATCGCTATAAGACTCCAAGTAATACGCGGTTTCCAAGCTGTGGGCTATCAGGTTATAGTCTCCAATTATTATCTCGGGTGTGGCGTCGCAGGTTGCATTGAATAAGCCGTCTGTGACCATGCCGACTCCTACGATTAATCCGGGTTCGTATATGTCGGTCTTGTTTTCCTTGAGTATGATCTCTACCTGGGTGTCGGTGACTGCTGTATCGTTGACTGTTCTTACGGTTCCCCAAACGTTGAATTGTTTACCCCTTACTGCCATGGGGTCGTTTCCTGTTATGTTACAGATGGTTTGTTGCTGGGTTATGTTCTGGTTTCCCTCGGTATAGTGTATTGGGCAGGCGTCGATGGTTACCCATCCAAGGTTTTGGAACTCTGCCTCAGCGTACATGTAGGCTTGCTGGGGTAGTACGTATTGGAGTTCCACATCTGGCTTGACCGTGTATCCTACAACTACTCTGGCTGGGAGGTTTAGGCATCTCGCTAGTAGTACGAAAGCTGTGTTGAAGTGGCTTCCTACCCCTTTTCGTTCGTTGTATAGGAACCATCTTATGGGGTCTATGGTTGAGGGTGCTGAGATGAAGTCCTTGTCAAACTCATAGTTCTCCAGTAGATAATCCCTGATAGCAACCATCTTACCAAAATCAGTTGTTTGACCAGTGGTGATCCTCTCCGCTAGCCTAGTTAGATCATTTTTCAGATCATCGGATACTACGAGAGCCTCCGGGGGTCCTATGGCTTGGCTTGCGTGAAGCGCCGCGTCGCTTTGGAGATATCGTTTGTAGCTTACCCAGTATGGGTCATCGTAGGGTTCTACTGCGTCGAAGCTTTGGATGTCCTCATAGTAGTTTACTGTGAATTCCGATTGGTTAAATTTCAGGTGGTCTGTGTCCTGCGCTACCAGCATGTAACCTGTGAGATTTGTCAATGGGTTTACCTGGAATTGGATTTGTGCTGGTGTTTTTGGGTATGTTGGATCGGTTGGTAGTAGTTGGCCTATGTATTTCATGGGTTCTAGGTCTGTTGGTTTGGTCCATGTTCCATGTGTATAGTTGTATGCTGCATATCGTCTCAGGTACTTGGTTCTTGTAGGTAGTCTGATTTGCAGTATGGGTCCTCTTTCTTGCTTGGACTCGTATCCTACTTGGGCTTGTTGTTCTCCTCCGCTGAGACTCTGTGCCTCAGAGAAGCCAGTGGTTGCTAGTGGGGCGGTTTCGTCTAGTTCGAGGCGCGTGATGTCTCCTAGGATGTTTATAGCTGTGCTTAGCATTCCAACACTTAGGGTTAGTACTATGATTAGTGCGAGGAGCCGCGCGTACTGCTTCAATATGGTTGTACATCCTCTGTGTGGGTTTTATTCTTTTACTTGGGTGTTTTATATGCCCGAGGCACCAAAACCTCCGTTGTCTCACTATTTTGATACATTCCTTGCGTTGGTGGACTAAATTAAAGGTCTTTATGGACTTCGGATATGTAGCAATAGACGCAAGTTAGAATCACCAAATGAGAGTAACTATGTCCCCGCAAACCCTATAGGCACAACAGAATAAGCATCTAACATGTGGACAGTCAAGTCCGAGTCAGGCAGACTCAACGCAGTACTGATACAGGACTCAACAGAACAACTCTGGACAAAGAAAATGCCCTT
>CAZZFH010000428.1:0-2262 GCA_964653295.1 uncultured Candidatus Bathyarchaeia archaeon
CTGCCGATGCTATGTTAGAACGAAAAACATGATCGTAAGCTTTGAAGTAACGTTGCAGTATTTGGATCTTGTCCTTGCCAGAAATTCAGTGACCATCGTTACAACATATAATTGATTATAATATTCTATAAACGTAATTCACAAAAAATACATATTTTATAAAATGAAAGAAGAAAGGAGAGGCATTTCCTATAATTTTTCTATATTACCTTCAACGAGATAAAAGTAACCATCTTTTTCAACTATCACGCCAAGAGATCCTAACCGGTTCTGCAATATCCTAGGGAAATATGAAAGCAAATCCAATTCACCTAAGGTCTTAGCTGACTCAACGGATAAAGCTCCCCTTTCTTTAAAGATATTAATAACCTCCAATGCTCTCTGAAGCATCATCTCAGGATTAGAACCTCCCCCCATTCCTGTTCCACCCATACGAGACATAAAGCCTCTTTGAGGCTGAGAAGGCTCTGGACGTTCTATGGGTTAAGATACACAAAATCAGCGTCATCAATAGTTCCCTTAAACTGACTCATGTACAGGTTATAATAGAAGCCCTTCTGTTCAAGTAGCTCCTTATGAGTTCCTCTTTCAACTATCTCGCCATGGTTAATAACCAACACGGTATCCGCATTCCTAATAGTGCTCAACCTATGAGCAATCACAAAGCTAGTGCGACCCTCCATAAGTCTATGTAACGCCTCCTGTATCTGAATCTCAGTCCTAGTATCGACGCTACTAGTAGCCTCATCAAGAATCAATATACTAGGATCTGCGAGAATAGCCCTAGCGATACTTAACAACTGCCTCTGCCCCTGACTAAGATTACCCGCGCGTTCGCTTAGCACAGTCTCGTATCCGTTGGGAAGTCGTTTAATGAAGCTGTCAGCATTAGCCAACCTCGCCACCTCCAATACCTCTTCATCGGTAGCGTCTAATCTACCATATCGAATGTTATCCATAACTGTTCCACTGAAGAGGAACACATCCTGAAGAACTACTCCAAGCTGACTACGCAGATCATCCTTTTTGATGTCTATGATGTTCCTGTCATCTATAGAGATAGAGCCAGCTTGAATATCGTAAAACCTGGACAAAATGTTCACCATAGTCGTCTTTCCTGCACCCGTTGGCCCCACAATAGCGACCATCTGCCCAGGCTCTGCCTTAAAACTCATATTGTTAATAACCTTATCATAGGGCACATAGCTGAACTCTACGCCATGGAACTCAACCTCACCTTCAAACTTATCAACTGCCAAGGCATCTGGGGTGTCTTCGATCTCAGGCGTTACATCCATAATTTCAAACACTCTCTCTGCCCCAGCTAGAGCTGACTGTAGGCTATTATAGAGGTTTGAAAACTGTCTAAGAGGGTCTGCGAATTTTCGGCTGTAAGATAAGAAAACGCTAATGATCCCAATAGTGACTAATCCATTTAAAGCCATCCAAGCCCCTACCCCCGCTACTATAGCTATGTTAGCGTTACTCAGTATACCAACCAATGGTGGAACCAACATAGCATAAGTCTCAGCCCGTGTACCTGCCTCTCTTACATCGGCGTTGTTTTTTCTGAACTTTTTAGTTACCGAGCCCTGCTGCCAGAAAGAGATTACTGCTTTTTGTCCCGTGATGGATTCCTGCATAACCCCATTCAGCCGCCCCATATTCTGCTGTAAATCTCTGAAACGAGATCTTGCTCTTTTCCCTATCTGGGCTGTGAAGATCACCATAATGGGGAACACAATGAGACTGGCTAAGGCGAGCCACGTGTTTAGCAAGAACATTGCTATCACGATTCCCACGATGATTAATGTGCTTCTCGTAATCTCTGTAAGGTTTTGACTCAGAACTGTCCCAATGGCGTCTATGTCATTGGTTAGACGGCTCATGAGGTCTCCTGAAGAGGTATTATCAAAGAATCTAAGGCTCAGAGTCTGAATATGTTCAAATAGATCTTTCCTAATTTTTTTCAAGCTTCTCTGGCTTACATCAGCCATAATCCAGCCAACGGCTATGTCCATGAGAGATGCAAACAAGTATACTCCTGAAATCAAGGCACATATGCTAACAAGCCCACTCCAGTTTCCTGGAATAATATACTCATCTATTGCTACTCCTATAAGGTAAGGTGCTGCGAGGTTTAGCATGGTACTTATTGTAGTAAACACAATGGCTAGAATTACGTAGCCTCTATGCTCGCCAAGATACTCTGATAATCGTTTCAGTGCTCCCCTCGGATCTTTGGCTTTCTCAACTGTGCCC
>CAZZFH010000429.1:0-2250 GCA_964653295.1 uncultured Candidatus Bathyarchaeia archaeon
TTATTCCCATACACACAATTTTCAGCGCGCGCTTAACCTTGTTGATGTAGATCCTGTCCATATGCCAGTCGGAGACGCTGTCCAAGTGGACGACATACCGATCTCCGGAGGTGGGATAGAGGGTCATATCGTAGAGGCCGCCAAAGCGGATGGAAGCTAGGGCGTCTTGTCCACGCAGTGAATGCCTTTGGGGACGCTGAACTTTATCGTGGTGCCTCTGTAGTGGTCATAATAGCACATCCCCGCACCGAAGATGTGAACGGGCTTCTCCTCCCAAACGACCCAGCCTGAGGTCTCTGTAATCTTTCCCTTCGCGTGCGCAAAAAAATCTTGTAGTCAACATTGTCGATGTGGCTACCTTCCTCATCTAACTTCTATCTCAAACCTAGCACTTGGGAAAAAAAAATTGGAAGTGCGATTCTTCGTTGAGTGTGTGCGTAGCGGGTATTTATTTCGGTTGACTGGCACCACAATCGCTGCAATAATCTGCTACCGTTGGTATGATGTTTCCACAGTTCTTACATTTCTTCACATCTACACCAGAAGGAGGCGTTCTTCCACATCTGGAGCATACTAAAGCATCTAAATCCATTGAGGCCCCACAAATCATACAAAATCTTCTTTTTTCTAGGAAAGCTACGGATGTACTTGCTTTCATTAGACCTTTAGATTGAGCAGATATACTAACTGCACCATTCTCCTTAGAAGAAATCAAGGTTGCTTGGCCCTGAGACTCACCTTTGTTTATTATTATGGGAGAGGTGATGCTTCCAAGCGTAGATGTTAGCACTACTTCGATATCTTCAGATGCCTTAATTTGATTACCGTTTTTATCAAGTAAATCAATATTTAAAGTAGTTTTTGAATACCCATCAGCGGGAAGCTCCTCACTTTCAGAAAAAATCCTGAAAGTTATAGGTCTTGGTTTCTCAATCGTAGGCGCCTTATTTTTCAGGAAATAAACTGCTGCAGAAATAGCAGCTAAGGCAGTCCCCCCAACCGCTACAGGTAATAGATTAATAGGTGTAGGAGCTAGAACCTGACATATTGTCATATCAGTAGTAATTACTCCCTTATCATCTTTTACTGTAAGTTTTACTGTATATTCACCAGCTTCAGAGTATGTGTGGCTGGGATTTGCATCATTACTCGTATGTCCATCACCAAAGTCCCAGCTATACTCCACTAAACTCCCATCAGAATCATAAGAACCTTCAGAGCTGAAAGTAATAGCCTTATCAATTTTTACCTCATAATTCCCATAAATATTCGATATTGGGGCAGTATTTTGCTCAGGATTAATAATGCATGTCATCATTGATGTATCTTTATTGTCTTGATCATCAGTGACAGTGAGTTTCACTATATATGTCCCTGGCTCGGAGTATGTGTGGCTGGGATTTGCATCATTACTCGTGTGTCCATCACCAAAGTCCCAGCTATATTCTATTATGCTTCCATCGGGATCATTAGAACCTTCAGAGCTAAATGATATAGTACTGCCTTCTTCTCCAGAATCTGGTCCTTTAGGTTCTGCTATAGGATCTATCCTTGGCACAAGAGTGATGACAGCGATGGTTGTACCTGTGTTTGTCTTATTATCATTATCAATGATAGTAAGTGTAACTGTATATGTCCCTGGCTCGGAGTATGTTGGGCTGGGATTTGCATCATTACTCGTATTTCCATCACCAAAATCCCAGCTATATTCTACTATGCTTCCATCGGGATCATAAGATCCATTTGAGCTAAATGGGATAGACTCTTTAATCACACCAGTGTATGGACCATTAACAACTGAAACAGGGGTTTTCTCTGTATATACTTCAAATTCTAGACTGGCAAATGAGGGGTCAACATTATCAGCAAGATCTTTTGCTTTTACTTTAAGAGTGTAGTTACCATCTTGTAAATTTGAATATGCGATATTCGTGTAATTAACCCAATTTGACCAGCTAGGATCCTTCCCTTCAAGAATATATGAGTATTTGAGATCTGATTTTGATGTTTTATCATCATTGCCAGACCATTCAAACGTAACATTTCCACTTTTTATAGTTCCTGGAGGATTAGTAATAATTTCTGTTTCAGGAAAAATGGTATCACCGGGTGTGGGCGTTGGCTCAGGCGTTGGCTCAGGCGTTGGCTCAGGCGTTGGTTTAGGTGTTGGCTTGGGAGTGGGGGTAGGAGTGGGAGTAGGAGTGGGGGTAGGAGTGGGGGTAGGAGTGGGGGTAGGAGTGGGGGTAGGAG
>CAZZFH010000430.1:0-2235 GCA_964653295.1 uncultured Candidatus Bathyarchaeia archaeon
CAGATACTGGAACGTGGCTGAGGCACCTGCAACCTCCTTAACCCTACCAGTGTTCTCTCGTAGGATACCAAGGAACTCATCATAGATCTCCTCTGCCTTTTCTCCCCCCAGTTCCTTGATGACGGTCCATTTGTCTCGTCCACGCTGGGCGTTCAATACCTCCATGGGAACCTTTACCCCTTGGCTCCTGAGGGCATCATCATAGCTCTTCAAGACCAGTGGTAAGCCATCAACTCTGTCATCTACCGTGGTTCCAGCCATATCGAATACAGCGAGCTTGATGCGGTTCATCTTAGATCCTTTCCCTTATCTCGTCTAGGCTTTTTCTCTTGATATTCTTGTATAATTTGATGCTTCTGGTCTTGATTACCTCGTAGAACTCCATTTTCTAATACTCGTATCTCGCCGGATAAAAGGCGAGTCCCTCTATCTCGTGGTGAAGTACTCGCTGTACTTTTGTGTGATTACTTCACCATCTGGTGTGAGAACACCTACTATGAGACGCATAGTATCATGCCTCGGTCCCTCGATTATGAGCCTCTCATCCGTGGACTCGCCGAATTCCAAGTCGAGGTAGTCTCCTATATTCTCGGAGTATAGCTGACCATTATCCAGTTCGATACCAATCCACGCCCTGTAATCTGAGCCACTTACCGGGCTATCATTGGTATATGTAATTGAGACATCGACCACGTTGTTTCTGCGTGTAGCCTCCCATGAATGCATCAAGAATGGGATTGCGTCCACGCTCTCGATGGTAACCGGTTTCCCCACATGCTCGATGGGGATGCTGCCTATATCCCAACCCGACACGGTGGTCTCCAAGTAATAGTATGTGTGATTATCCACATCCCAGTGTACCCCTGTGGCGTTCAACTCGACCCCTACCGCCATGTGTCCCGGTAATGTCAGCAACGCTGTATCGATATCCATTGCCTCCAGCAGATGCGCTAATAATATGCTGGTATCCTCACAGTCTCCGCCCATATCTACTAGGCTCTCCACCGGGAACTTTGGGTATTCATCGAAGCCTGTGGTATCGTCTGTGATGTAGTGTAGGTTCTGGACGAATGAGATTACTACCTCTAGTTCTTCCTCAGATGTCAAATCATTGAAGGCAGCTATCTTATCAAATTCCTTCACAAGAACCTCAAGATAGGCATCATCATATGGGTGGAGAATATATCCCCTGTAGTCTGATGTCACATACCTTGGCTTGCTACTATAATACTCGTACATGGGCTCGGGAACCATTATGCTCACCGCGTATGTATCCCCGTTATGACTCCAAGTATAGTTCCGTTCTATCACGGGTATTGTTTGATTAGAAAAATCGAGTCCCCCAAGGCTCGTCTGATACTCGTCCAAGAGGGACTCATACATAGCCTCTAACGTTTCCAGTTGTTCCAATAACGCCTGATGCTCCTCATCAAGGCTCTCCTTCTCTGTTTGAAGCTCCGCGTAAACAACCTGCAGCGTCTCAAGCTGTTGTTCTAGGTCTGTTTTCTCGTTGCTTAGCTCGTCAAAGCTCGTCTCAAGGTTATAATGGTCCTCCTCCAAGTCATACAAACGTGTCTGGAGGTCAGTCAGGATTGGTTGCGTCAAGTAGACGTTACCGAAGTATCCCGCTGTGGCGCCTATGATTACCCCAATGAGTAGCATGGCTACTGTTTTCGTACTCAAACTAGAGTCTTCAATGAACGCTGTTTAATAAGAACTATGAAGCTCACATACCTATGCCAGGGGTCCTGTACCGTTTCTCCCACTCTTGACGCATCGCAATGTTCCTTGTATCTGTCAAACGGTCGCTGCACATTGTACCCTCAAGGTGATCTATCTCGTGTTGGAGTAGCTCGCTCATATCGTCGCTGAATGTCTCGTTGTGGAACCCTTGGAACGCGTCGACATATTTTACCTTGATGCTCCGGTTCCGGGGGATTTTTACGAAGAACTTTGCCTCCATGCTGAAGCAGCTATCCCATACCTCAAAGGTCTCGGGGCTCCTCCAGACAATCTCAGGGTTAATCAAATAGCTAGTGAACTTGGGTGTCTGGATATACACGGCTCGTTTGTTGTATCCTATTTGGGGTGCCGCTATTCCCCTACCCATCCTGTAGACTCGTTGGTGTTCAGTGAGTGTATCCTTCAGGTCTTCCAGTATCTGGGGTGTATTCCTGTCAAATACAAGGGGTTCTGATATCTCCCTGAGTCTGGGGTCGCCGATTAAAACAGTAT
>CAZZFH010000431.1:0-2233 GCA_964653295.1 uncultured Candidatus Bathyarchaeia archaeon
GTTCATGTATCCTTTCCACAACCGAGCTGTCCTTTTCCAGAGAAGCCTTTAACTCATCGATTTCCCCCGGTACCAGTTTAAACTCACAGTAGGGGTCTCCTAACCCTATGCATTTCGTCTCAATCGCGTTCCACTCCCTCTCATCCTTCTCAAGTCCTTTTAAAAATCCTGTAACCATAGGAGGGAGATGCGAAGCTATAGCCACACCTATGTTTTCAAATCCACAGCAGTCAGAGCTTTCGTAGACCCTGAAGTAGTGTTCGTTAGTCGTAGAGACGTCTTCAAGATATTCTAGGATTCCGCTGCGCTCGAAGTCTATGTTCCTGAAGGGACCCATTTTTACTATCTTTTTTATGTCTTTTACCTTGCTGAAGTTCTTAGGCATAAACAAGCCAAGAGCTTGTAGAGAAGTCAACATCTTGTATCTTAGTCTCATACTCCAGGGAGACAGTGGCATCATCTTTTTTACCGAGCCACCCTCCTCTTTGTTTAAGTCATATATCATCGTCGGGAATCCTTTGGGGTCCCAGAGCATGCCACTCCAGTGGGCGAGGTTCGGCCAGAACAGGTTCACGAAGTCCCCGACCTCCCTTCTCAGAGGCACTTTACCTTCTCGGAACGATTGAAAAAACAGTTTCAGCACATACGGGTCCCAATCTTCTGTCGGTGCTATTTCAACTCGTTTGGATTCAATGGGGACTTCAATCCTTGCCGGTGTTACCTTCGGGTGCTTGACCACATTAATAGTCCGTAGGTTCTCTTTTATCTCCATCCTGAGGATGCTGTCAGCGACGCTCATCATGGCTCCCAGGTCTTCCTCCTTGCCGCAGCCCTCATCCATTAAGGCTAATACCGAGTTCCCCTCAGAAGCGAACTTCGATAGAAACAGCCTCATAAACTTTACTACCTCCACGCCACTGAAAAGGTAAGGAGAGGTGAGCGAATCGAAGATAAGCAAGGTGCATTTTTGTCCCATTTTCTCCTGTTGTTTAGTGATGGCGATGCTCAGGCTGTTTAAGTCAGCACAGTTAGCACACACCGTATCTGACCGCTGCGTGCAGGTCAGCCCCACCGTCTCAGTGAAGGCGTCAACAAAGTTAAGCCCCGCCGCCTCTCCCATACCCCTTTCGCTTAATAGCTCTCTGACCTCAGTAGGGCTTTGCTCACTGGTGACGAATATGATAGGCCTCTCCGCAGCCACGCTGTTAAGTACAACCTGATGGCAGAATGTGGATTTCCCAGCTCCCGGAGGGCCTGACAGCAGAATGAGACCTTTATCCGGTGGTTCCTGTATCCTGGCTAGAGACATCGTCTTCCTCCTTACTTAAAAACAGTAAGAGTAGGGTATACCTCTATTCCGCTACTGGTTATATTATAGGGCCGTGGCTGATTGTCAACCTCCAGTCCACGCATTTTCTCCACCTGGAACATACGGCTTAACCTGTTATCTTTCATCACTGTGCGGAGTAGGATGACCCCTTGAGCCAGATATTCCTCAAATTGATGTTCCCTTTCCACGCCTGTTCCTCTTAGTTCGGAGATCAATATGTTAGTACAGCCAGTTTTTCTAAAATCAGCTATCAGGTCTCTCATAGCGTATATGCGCTCAACCTCATCCGGGTATTGAAGGGTGAATATTGTTATGGGGTCAATGACCACTCTCTTGGCTTGAACCTCGTCTATACCTTGCCTGATTGCTTCCAGCAACTTAATTAGCTTGAACTCCTTCATCCCTAGCTGGATGAGCCCGGCCTTTTCTGAGGATGCCACTCGGACCGGAGAAACATTGATAAAGGCAAGCTTTTTATCCTGCTCAAGATTATCAAGGTCCCACCCGAATTTAGACATGTTTTTCTTCACGTCCTCAGGGTCTTCGTCTAGTGAGATATAGATTCCCGGCTCGCCGTACTCGGTAGCTCCCTTATAGAGAAACTGGATAGCAAAAGTGGTTTTACCACTGCCGGGTCCCCCGGCAATTAAGATGCTGTGACCTCTCGGTATGCCTTTCTCCCCGAGAATTTTATCTGCACCAGAAATACCAGTTGGAACATAATCAGCCATTATATTCACCTCTTAAGTTTTCCTGTGCTCATATTACTTTGATTCATTATAAATTAATTGAAATGAGATAACAATATATCAACTGACAACCTGGGAATAATAGCAGCAATATCACGCTGAGAAGACACAATACGCTAGAAAGTGCAATCATTTTTTCAAGGCGACGGGTAAA
>CAZZFH010000432.1:0-2231 GCA_964653295.1 uncultured Candidatus Bathyarchaeia archaeon
TTAGAATATACGATAATTAGAAATCACTTGGATAAACATCATTTGCATTAGGCTTAACATGTTCTATAACCTCCGGGATCTCAACTACAGCCCCAGACATATATTTCATTCCACTTTTTGCTTGATACACCCACAGACCGATATCATACGTCTTCCCATCCAATAGCAATCCACCCCGATACTCAGGAGTATTATCCCCTTTCTGGTTATTCTTGTAAATCAAGATATGACCAGCATTTGACGTTTTCATCTCGGTAAGGTTATGGTTATTACAGGTGTAATCTTAAACTGTGCAGGATAGATTATCTCACCGGTATCAGGATCAGCTAATGGAGAGGTAATATGTTTAAGCATCTCTTCCCGCTGCTTCTTGGTTTTATCCAAGTCATACCAAGTGGAATCATTTGAGAAATCATAAGTACGCCTCTCAGAAAGCTGAATCCTGGATCCCTGGTAGTCAAACTGCTTACCATACTTTTCGGCTTCAATCAGTACCTGATCAGCAATACCTTCTTTGAGCTTTTTTATCAGCTCTTCCATAGCCTTTAAGCACAGATGAATGGCAAGAGGATTGTAGTTCCCACTATCGATCTCGTCCAGTGCTTTACAAGCCATAATATCAATCTGTGATTTGGTCAGATTGAACTGTCTGATAATGCTTAATGTATTTTCCATGTCAATAAGTTTTAATGGTTATTTTTTAATGCTAGAAGTTGTTCTCTGAGTTCCCTTCTCATCTTGAAGGTTGCAATAGCTTTGTCAATGATGTCCGTTTCTCCGTTCTTAAACCGTTCAACAGTCCTCAGGTATTGTGATTCAGACATCCATTCCCTACCATCATTATAATTTTTTGTTCCTGCTACCAGATTTAATGGAGTAGAAGCTTTCTCTGCATCATCGTCTTCATCGATACTCAGGCTCAATATAGCCCCAAGAGCATATCTTCTCTGATAGGTAATGGCAGAACCTAATCCCTGAGGATCATCCCTCTGTGGGCTCATACGGTACGTCTCAGCGATATATTCTCCACTGGTATGCAGAAGTTACTGTTTCCAGCTCATGATCTCCTGTGGGGAGCTGAATGATCACCAGACCACATTCATTCAGAGGTTTCTGAACACTCTCTATGATCTGGCTTAATGAAGCATAACGGTTTTTGAAGTGAGGGTTCACCGCATCCTTGGTGACCTTCACCATCCTGCCCTGAAATTCAATCAGGGCTTTACTGATGGCTGTAATTGATTCTGATGTTTTCATTTTTATTTGATTTTAAGGTTAAGACAATAGCCTGCTGCTACATACTTGGCATCGATCCAGTCCTCAGCTGTGCATGGAACAAAATCCTGTATGTCTATATACTCAGGATACTTCCATTCAAAAACATCGCATCCTTCGCCTAAAAGGCTGATAGTAGTGATCTGTGGAGGATCATCATCGATAATCCTTATCCACCGCTTTTCGTTAGGACCTTTACCAAAGAATGGTAATGAGAGTTCCAGTTTGATCTTCTCCTTCTGGTCTATTTCAACCACGAGTGTTTTTTCTTGTGTTTCCATAATGTTGATTTTTAGGAATAAAAAAAGGGGCTTGTTATGCCCCCCGATAATCTGTTTTAATATGATCTTACAGCTTCCCGTCATCCGCAAAGGAATAGTAAGATTCAGTACTTAGAATGAGATGATCCAGTATAGGTAAGTCCAGAAAGTTACCCGACTCTTTCATCTTTTGAGTTAAAGCAATATCTGCCTGACTGGGTTCAAGATTACCGGAAGGATGGTTGTTAGCAATGATGATGTGACTTGCATTTGCTTTCAGTGCTACTTGAAAAATTGCTTTTGGATCAGCCACGGTGCCATTCATACCTCCCATTGAAATTTTAGACCAGCCAATGACTTTATTGGAACGATTTAAAAGAAGGACATAAAATTCCTCTACATAACCCATACGATGTGACCAGATACTGCGGAAGATACTTTCTGCATCTTTGGAACTTGAAATCTTAGGCATATCAGAATATCGAACCCTGTTACAATAACTGATCTGAATTTCCCTTAAACAAGAAGAGAATAGATCCACCGTTTGTTTTTCTTTTCTCATAACTATGCCCATACCCTTGGGACTTGTTTTGGCATCTGGCTCGCCAGTTTTAACCAATAAAATGTATACCCCTACTCTTATTTTATTATACCCCTCTATACTATTTTGACATCCTCAACCACGATTTTACAGCT
>CAZZFH010000433.1:0-2227 GCA_964653295.1 uncultured Candidatus Bathyarchaeia archaeon
GATGGAAACAAGACAAGTACTAAGACTAATCGCAACAGACCCAGGCGCTAAGAGAGACGTACCAGCCTGGGCAAACAAGACAAGAGCCGAGATCCTCGATTCCACTGAGGAGAACGGTGAATTTACATTCCTAATAAAAGTGAGCTAAAATGAGTGAAAAAAGACAGAAAATGGCATTTGTAGTCCACAGCGGATCACTAGATAAGCTATACCCAGTCTTCATGCTGGCAAGCACCGGAGGCGCAATGGACGCAGAGGTCCACCTATTCTTCACATTTTGGGGACTAGACGCGGTGAAAAAAGGTGGCTTGGATAAGGCAAAGCTTCCTGGTATCATGAGTATTGGAACCGGGATGATGAAGGGCAAGATCAAGAGCGTTGGAGTACCCAGCCTACCAGCGCTATTAGCGATGTGCAGGGAAACAGAGAACGTGAAGATCTATGCGTGCAGCACCAGCATGGAGCTAATGGATGTCAAGAAGGAGGATCTCATCCCAGAAGTAGACGAGATCGTGGGTGCAGCTACATTCCTAGACATCGCCATGGACGCGGACGTCCAGATGTTCATCTAAGGGTGACCTTATGGGACGAATGCTAATACTCCTTTGTGAGTCTCCTTTCCAGAACGAGATCGTTGATCAAGTGCTCGATAACATCGATTTACTCGATGTAGATGGGCTGGTTGATCTCCTGTTTAGCGGAAAGACGGTAATAAACCTGTGATGAAAATGACTGAGAAATACGTAAACGAAGAAATACTCAAGCTCCTCCAGAAGGATAGCCGTCAAAGCTACCGTGAGATAGCCAAACAACTAGATATCAGTCACGTCAGCGTATCCTCAAAGGTCAAGGCACTCGAGGAGAGCGGCGTAATAAAGGGATATACTACCATCACTGATCCGGATAAGCTCAATAGTTATCCTCTTTGTCTGAGGATCTCCGCTGGTAATGGCGGCGACTTGAGTAAGATGGGTGAGAAGATCGCGGATTACCCTGAGGTAAATGTTGTTATGCGTGTCTCGGGTGACTGTGAGTTACTCGCATTAGCTATGTGTAAGAACCGTGAGTCTGCTCTCAAGCTGCTTGATGAGATCAATGCCTTCAAGGGAATAGGCAAGGTTGAGAGTCATATCGTTCTTGAAGCGATAAAGCTATGCGGCATACGGCTCAAGCCATAATTTTTCACATATTTTATCCGTGTATCCACCCATTCAGTGAGTGGATACTATGTACAGAGTCAGCGTTGATGTAGGTGGAACCTTCACAGACTTAGTTGCCCTCGATGAGAACACGGGGACAGTAATTAACATCAAGACGCCCAGCGTACCCAAGAACCCGGAAATGGGTGTAGTGAATGCGGTTAAGGATTTTCTGAGGACTCATGACGCTGATTCTGTGAGAATGATAGGTCATGCAACTACTATTGCTACAAATGCCTTGTTTGGTCAAGTAGACCTCCATCTCCCCAGAACGGGGCTAGTCACAACCACTGGCTTCAAGGATGTTATCGAGATTGGGAGGCAGAGGCGTGCAGAGGTCTATAACCTGTTTTTCGAGCGCCCTCCTATGCTTGTGAAGAGAAGGCACAGGTATGAGTTGTCGGAGAGGGTCTCCCCTGATGGAGTAATTGAGTCCGGGATAGACGATAGAGAGTTAGCTAATGTGATTGACCGGCTTGTTGAGGATGGTATTGAGTCTGTTGCCATTGGTTTCATCAATAGTTACGCCAATACTGCTCATGAAGTGATGGTTAAGCAAGCCATCAGAGATAGACTGGATATCTATGTTACTGCTAGCCACGAGATAAGCAACGAGTACAGAGAGTATGAGCGTTTCAGTACTGCTGTGGTAAACGCGGTCCTGATGCCCGTAATTCATACTTACATCAATCAGCTTGAATCCGACCTAGAATCACTTGGACTCAAAACCCAGCTATATGTGATGCAAAGCAATGGAGGACTAGCGAAGAGTAACACTGTCAGCCAGAAACCAGCCACCATAGTAGAGTCCGGTCCAGCCGCAGGGGTAATCGCGGCTGCTTGGCTGGGAGAACAGACAGGTCTCAGGAATATCATCAGTTTTGATATGGGCGGAACCACGGCAAAGGCTGGTACTGTGCGGGGTAGGATTCCCGAGGTGGTTCCCGAATATGAGGTGGCTGGTAAGATCCACATGGGTAGACTGGTGAAAGGATCGGGGTATCCTGTGCGTTTCCCCTTCATAGACC
>CAZZFH010000434.1:0-2226 GCA_964653295.1 uncultured Candidatus Bathyarchaeia archaeon
GATTGGGGTCGCATCATTCTCCCGGAAGTGTGGGAGGGTACGGTCCTCGTAGCCCCTCATGATACGCTTACCCCTAATGGATTGCTGCCCTACGCTGCCCATCATCTGACCGATGTTCAGGCTGCTGCCACGGGCGCCGCTACGTGTCATGATAATACCGCTATTTTCCAATGGTAGTCCATTCTGGACGATCTCACCCGCAGCGTCACGAGCCTTGGCTAGCTCGTTCATTACCTGAATCTCGAAGCTTTCCTGCAGTGTCTGACCGGGGAGACGCTCAAGCACGCCGTTCTCATATTCCTCGGTGAGCTTGGCTACGTTCTTCTCCATGGTCCGCATGACCTTGTTGATGTCTTTGATCTCTTTCTCCTCAAGGTCTAACTCATCGTAGCTGTATGTGAATCCAGTTATTGTTAGGAACCCGTTGATGAGCCTACTTACTCCGTTGAGGAAGTCGTGCCCCACATCAGTACCATAGTCTTTAATGACCCTGTGGAAGATGGTGTCTGGGCGCTCAGCGCCGATGCTGTTCCTGTCGATGATTCCTGTCTTGAGCTCACCGTTCTGGATCATTACATATGCGTCATATTCACAAGCCTCGTACTTGCACTCGGCGCAGTGATTACAGATGTTTGCTCTGCTGACAAAGCTAAAGTCCTTGGGTAAGAAGATGCTAAAGATTGTTTTTCCACTCCAGAGCGGCACTGGATCAGTTACAGTTGGTTTCGGAATCTCGCCCTTATACCCGATGTAGCTGAGTAGTTTACCGACCTCATTAGCCTTGAGCATGGTCTCCTTGCGTGTGAGGAGATATGCGCCGCTGATGTAGTCCTTGCCTGCTCCGATTATTGGAGCCCCATATCTTGGGCTTAGGATCTGGTCCTGTACCTGCATGAGCATTCTTGCCTCTGTCTGGGCTTCCTTGCTCTGGGGTATGTGGAGGTTCATCTCGTCCCCGTCAAAGTCCGCGTTGTAGGGTGGGCAGACGGTGAGATGCATCCTGAATGTCTTATAGGGTAGGACCTTGACCCTGTGGGCCATGATGCTCATCCTGTGGAGGCTGGGCTGCCGGTTGAACAGCGCGATGTCTCCGTCCTTCAAGTGGCGTTCGATAATGAATCCGGGTTCTATTCCTTCAGCGATAACTGTTCGATCTTGAACGAATTCTAGCCTGATGCGTTTCTGGTCAGGCCTGATAACGTAAAGTGCACCAGGGTGTTTGTATGGCCCATTGATGACCAGTTTCTTGATCTCGTCCAAGTTTCTATCAGTAACCACGTCAGGTACTGTAAGCTTGGTCGCTATATGAACCGGGACACCTACCTGGTTAATATCCAAGTTGGGGTCTGGGCTGATAACCGTACGTGCTGAATAATCGACACGTTTTCCGCTTAGGTTACCCCTGAATCTTCCCTCTTTGCCTTTAAGCCTCTGCGCGAGGGATTTCAGTGTCCTGCCTGATCGGTGGCGTGCCGGTGGAATGCCGCTTACCTCGTTGTTGAAGTATGTTGTAACGTGATATTGCAAAAGCTCCGATAGGTCCTCTATGATAAGAGTGGGTGCTCCTGCATCAATATTCTCCCTGAGCCTCTGATTGATCCTTATGATGTCTACGAGCTTGTGTGTAAGGTCGTCCTCTGCCCTGATGCCTGACTCAAGTATGATGCTTGGCCTTACGTCCACTGGTGGGACTGGCATTACCTGTAGCACCATCCATTCGGGTCTTGCTACCTCTGGGTTATAATCAAGCATATCGAGGTCATCATTGGGGATGCGCTCGAACCACTCCCTTATCATGTTGGGGGTGAGCCTGCGGGTTACCTCTTCCTCTGCCTCGATGTCCTCGTCGAAGAACTCTTCCTTCTCGACCTCCATGAAGCTGGTTGGTTTATTGAACTTGACCACTGTCTGGACCATGCCACAGTATGGGCACTCCTTGTGACGCTTGTACTTCTTCGCCTGCTTCATGATCTCGGCCGCTGTCTCGTCGCTTACCTTGCCGAACATCTCTATGTCGACTCGGCGCTGCTCAGACAGCTTCGCCTTGGTGTCCTCATCCAGCAGTATGCTTCCGCATCCTCTGCAAGTCGCGGATAGCACCTTGTAGATGGGTTTCGCGAACTCCACATGTACTACTGGTACTGATAGCTCGATGTGCCCGAAGTGGCCTGGGCAGTTGATGGCGATGTTTCCACATGTGCGGCAACGCTGACGGGGCTCAAGTGT
>CAZZFH010000435.1:0-2224 GCA_964653295.1 uncultured Candidatus Bathyarchaeia archaeon
CGGCACTTTTTGAATTCTAGAATTACCTGGCAACCACTTTAAGGGGACTGGAAGTTAACTCTCCCAGTCCCCTATTTTTGTATCTAAAATCACACTAAATAAGCTTATGTGCAATGGTGAGAAATCTGAGCAATTGTTGCCAGTACATGTTCCAGATCATTGTAGCCAATTATGGTGATCATATCTTGAGCCTGTCATTCACATTTCCTTTTTTAATATGCTGTGCAATGTCTCTTCCAGTTCCTCCACTTTGTATGGTTTGGCAACAACCCCGCGGAAACCATACTCTTGAAAGTTAGATATTATGGGGTCATTCGAGTAACCGCTGGAAACAACTGCTCTAACGTTAGGGTCAATTTCAAGCAGCCTCCTTATCGCTTCCTTACCCCCCATCCCTCCGGGCACGGTCAGATCCAGAATGACCGCGTCAAATGGCCACCCCGATTCCTTAGCTTGTGTGTACAGCTTAATAGCTTCGGCACCGTCACTGCTGAGTTCTACCTCATATTCGACCTCGGTCAACTCTTGGTAGAGAAGCTGCCTGATGATATCTTCGTCATCCATCACCAGAATCCTCCCTCTACCTTTAATAGGAGCCTCGATAGCTGTCTCCTTTTTCATTGGGACCGGTTTTTCGGATGCAGGGAGATAGATGTAGAATGTTGTACCAACTCCTAGTCTGGACTTGACGGTGAAATAGCCATCATGGTTCTTGACAATAGAATAAGCAGTAGCCAAACCCAGTCCGCTTCCTTTTTGCTTGGTAGTGAAATAGGGCTCGAATATCCTACCCAGATGCTCTTTCGATATGCCAATCCCTTGGTCTTCTACGATTACCTCTATATACTTACCTTTCTTAAGAGGCAAGGTACTCTTCTCATCAATCAGAACGTTTTGAGCCTTCATGTTGAGTACGCCTCCGTCAGGCATGGCTTCATCAGCATTGATGGCCAAATTATTTAAGACCTGCGCGATCTGCCCTTGATCGATTTCCACTGGCCAGAGGTCGTCCGGTAGAGATAATCGTGGCCTTACTTTAGAACCACTCAGAGCAAAGGTTACTGAATCCTTTATCAATTCTACAAGGGAAGCGGCCTCCCTGATTGGTGCTCCACCTCTGGCAAATGTCAGCAGTCGATGGGTCAAATCCTTGGCCCGTAGAGACGCCTTCTCCGCCTCTAGTAATCTTGTCTCCGTCTTGCTTCTTGGTTCTACATGTCTCTTCGCCAGACTAATGTTGCCCATAATACCAGTCAAAAGATTGTTAAAGTCGTGAGCAATACCGCCGGCGAGAGTGCCTATAGATTCAAGTCTCTCGATTCTCTGGCGCTCCTCTTCCGCCTGCTTATGCTCTGTGACGTCCCTCAGCACTTCAATGACGGATAAACTCCCGTCAGGATTTGACAGTGAAGCAATGGCTATATCATACTCTCTGTCTCTAATGTTCTGGCTGTAGAGCGACCTTTCCATACTGCCATAGACATAGTTCTGGACAGGGCAGCCAGGACACACAGTTTCGTTTCCTGTGGCATTCCAACAATTCTCGCCAACTCTACCACCTAACTTATCTATCGCAGCTCTATTCATAAACTCTACTATGTAGTCTGTGTTTACAATCATTACACAATCGGTCATGCTGTCTAACCATCTTTCAAGGTTCTCTCTGTCTCGTAAAGCATCGCTATAAAGCCGTGCATTTTCCAATGCCATGGCCATCTGCCTGCTCAGGGCTGTAAGCAGATCCTTATCTTCATCGGAAAAAGGCTCTTGAGAGAATTTTTGTCCTAAAACAAGCACCCCATCTAATGCGCCCTTGCGATTCTTGATTGAAACATAGAGCCTTCCCCCCATTTGTTCCAAGCTATTCTTTTCCGTGAGCGGCAGGCTCTGCAATTGAGGAATAATATCGAAGTCTTCGGAAGAAAGGATGTCCTTATGATACTCTAACCAGTTAACAATACGACTTTGCCGCCTCAGAATAATTCCTCGGGGAGGGTTTTCTAGGGTCGAGGATATCACAGCGAAGCCGTCATCCCCCTGCGATGGCAGTAGCAGAGATGTGCCCGTGGTCCGCAATGCGCCGCCCACCAATTGAACCATGCCAGAACCCAACTCCTCAACATTGGTGATGTTTTGAGTTTGGCGGCTGAATTGTTGTAATGCCTTTAGGTAATCATATCTCTCTCGGTAAAACATCTTGTCTACCAAAACTTGTGCCCAGTTG
>CAZZFH010000436.1:0-2217 GCA_964653295.1 uncultured Candidatus Bathyarchaeia archaeon
GGCAGTGCTCCGAGGGTCTTGTCAACTAGTACTCCGTCTTTGAAGTAGAGTAGTGTGGGGATGCTCATGATACCGTATTTCATGGGTACGCCTCTGTTGTGGTCTACATCTAGTTTGACAAATTTAATATCTGTTTTCTCTGCTGCTAATTCTTCTATAGCTGGTGCTATCATATGGCACGGGGCACACCATGCTGCCCAGCAGTCTACCACCACTTTTGGGTTGTTCTTAATGAACTCGTCGAATGTTGCGTCTGATACTTCTACAGGTTTACTCAATTTATTTCACCTCTGCTTTGCCTCGACAAAATATAAAGGTATTTAAAGATGTTCACCATCATTGAACATAGGTATGAGTCTCATAGACATCATGAATATACTAAACACGGAAGAAATAACCCCTCAAGAGATCATAAAGTGCGCATTAGGCATCAAACGTACTGAGATCCAAGCATACTGTGTACTAGTTAACAAAGGTCCAATAACCATACAAGACGCCACAGATTTTCTAGGAAAAAGCCGATCAACCTCCCAAAGACTACTCCAGAACCTAGTAGAGAAAGGACTGGCTACACGCGAAGAGGAGCTCATTGGACTCGGTGGTTACAAGTATGTCTATAAGCCGATTCCACCGGAACGCCTCAAGGAGACCATCTCGAAGAACCTCGACTCATGGTACCAGAAGATGCAATCTGAATTAGAGGATTTCCCGGAGAAAATATTGCAGATAAACTGCGAATTTATAGTAGAATGAGCACTAAGCTCTCGTCAGGTATCTTTCATACTCCCATGGAGTGATCTGCCGTCTACTTGCAGCCCATTCTACGCCTGTGTAATCCATATAGGAATCGTATTCCTCAAGCTTCAACTCGATTAGATTGCTGAACAGGAAGTCTCCTAGAATCTCTTTCATGGATTTATCCTCCTTGAAGGACTCTACAGCTTCTCCTAGATGTTCTGGGAGGAACGTCACCCCATAGTCCTTGAGCTGTTTCTTGCTTAGCTCGTATATGTTTTCCTGGATGTCTTGGATGGGCTCTATTTTCTTCTCTATGCCTTCCCAACCCGATTTTAATAGTATAACTGATGCAAGGTATGGGTTGCAGCTAGGGTCAGGGTGCCTGTATTCAAGCCTAGTTACCGTGTTCTTCTCGCCTGGTGCAAGCGGAACCCTTACGATGGCGCTTCTATTTGCATAGCCCCATGCCACATATACAGGGGCCTCATAGTGAGGTACCAGTCGCTTGTAGCTGTTTACCAGTGGTGTGACGATCATGCTCATGGCCTGAGCGTGTTTGAGGAGACCCCCAATGTAGTGTATCGCTGTCTCGCTCAAACCATACTCCGTACTTGGGTCACTGAAGATGTTATTGCCTGTATCAAGCTCGATTATGCTCTGGTGAATATGGCATCCGCTACCGTTTACGCCCCAGAAAGGCTTGGGCATGAAGGTTGCCGTAGTATCATGTTTCTTGGCGATTGTCTTCACTGCTAGCTTGTAGAGCATGACATTGTCCGCTGTTTTCAGGGCGTCACTATATCTGAAGTTGATCTCTTGTTGCCCTTGGGCTGCCTCATGGTGTACCCTATCTATCTGGAAACCTGCTGCTTCAAGGCACATGAGGGTCTCAAGTTTTACATCTTCTGTTGGGTCTAGCGGTGGAGCGTCAAAGTAGCCACCCTTACCAAATGGGGATATCTCGCCCTCATTATCAAGCACATACATGTATTCGAGCTCGGGACCAGTATTGAAGCCATAGCCTTTTTTCTCTAACTCATCCACTGTTCTCTTCAATATTCCTCTAGGGTCTCCGGCGAAAGCTGTTCCATCTGGGTTGCTGACATAGCAGAACATTAGTGCTATGCCGGGGGTCTCCCACATTGGTACTAGGAACGTTGTTGGGTCTGGGTGTAGGTTGAGGTCGCTTCTGTTTACCTCTGCGAATCCCGGTATGCTGCTTCCGTCGAATGCTATGCCGACTTCAAGGCTCTCTTTTACTTGGTACTCTGGTATTAGCATGGCTCTTGGTGCGCCGTGGGGGTCAATTACGATGAGTCTAACGTATTTGATATCGTGTCGTTTGACTTTATCCATTATTGATTTAACAGCTTCTTCGTTGTTTAATTCACTTGAAACCATAATATTCCTCCCTTCCAGCATTCACACATATATAACTTTTCCATAAAATGATATACATATGTAACATTTATTGATACA
>CAZZFH010000437.1:0-2206 GCA_964653295.1 uncultured Candidatus Bathyarchaeia archaeon
ACAATATAGTTGGCTGGATTATTATTAGTTATGGCTAAAGATATACTGGTTGTAGATATGGTGCGTGGTTTTTTAGAAGAGGATTACGCACTTTATTGTGGTTCTCGCGCAAGAGATATTATTCCTAACATCCAGAAATTGCTGGAACAAGAACTTCAAAAAGGCACTAGGATATTCTATGTAGGTGACGAGCATGAACCGGATGATACTGAGTTTAAGATGTTTCCCAGTCACTGCATAAGGGAACCAATCAAACGGAAGTAATTCTTGAGCTTTCAAAATACCCAGGTACGTGAACCCATAAGGGTCAGACCTACACAGGCTGTTGCCCAAATCCCCCTTTAATCTATAATTTTTATAAATTTAATTACTTTTATTATAATTTTGTTGCTTATATATCATATTTATCATATACTCATGGCATCATACTCAGGAGGGAATTGTCGCCATGATGGGTCATCAGCCACCGTATCAGAACAAGCTCTTTATTGCAGGGTTCAACCTGGAAAAGCGCATCCGTGAAGATCACATTTTACGAAAGATTGCACAACAGATTGACTTCAACTTCATATACAGAGAGGTCAAAGATACCTATGGAGACAACGGCAATGTCTCTGTTCCTCCTCCTGTTATCTTAAAGATGATGCTCCTTTTAGTTCTCTACAATGTGCGCTCCGAGCGGGAACTTATTGATACCATCACTCTCCGTCTCGATTGGTTATGGTTCCTCGGCTATGATATTGACACCGAGATCCCCAATCACAGTGTGTTAAGTAAGGCCAGGACCCGATGGGGAGTTGCGGCCTTCAAGAGATTCTTTGAGCATATCGTGTGGCAGTGCGTGGAGGCTGGCCTTATCGATGGCACCAAGCTCTTTCTTGACGCAAGCCTCATCGATGCCGATGCCTCGAATAACTCCGTGGTAGACACTCACAGCCTGAAGAAGTACCTCACAAAAGGCTACCGGCACCTTGAAAGAAAGCTCGATGAACTCAAAGACGAGAAGACCACCCCTGCCAACAGCCGCTATATCTCCTCTACCGATCCCGATGCCTCAGTGACAAGACACAGCTCCGACACCTCCAAGCTCCGCTACAAGACCCACCGGGCGGTAGATCCCGCACACGAGGTGATCACGGCCACTGCCATTACCCCGGGATCTGTTGATGATGGTACCATGCTTACTGAGCTGATCGAAACCCATGAGAAAAATACCCACAAAGACGTTGACACTGTGGTAGCTGACAGCAGATATGGTACCATCGATAACTATCTCATCTGTCATGATCAAGGGATACGAGCACATATCCCTTCCTTAGAGAAGACACAAAGAGGATCAGGCAGGCAAAAAGGGATTTTCCCCAAAGAGGCCTTTACCTATAACCCTGATACCGACACCTTCACCTGTCCGGCAGGACACCTCCTGAAACAAAGGAACTATTACAAGCGTCGACACCACTACGAGTACAAGGCTTCCCCTGAGATCTGTGCGAGCTGTGAGCTCAGGGATCAGTGCACCCGCTCAAAGGGCGGCAGAACACTCAAGCGACATGTACGCCACGATGAACTCGATAGAGCATTAAAGGAAGCTCAGAGCAGCAATGCCGCACGGGATATCAGGGACCGAAAACACATCTCTGAGTGCTCATTTGCCAGATCCACGAGATACGGATACAAACGTTCCCGATGGCGAAGGCTCTGGAGGGTAACAATCCAGGACTTTCTCATAGCTGCCGTTCAGAACATCATGGTGCTCATAAGATTTTCAAACGATAAGCTATCAAAGAGCAACGCCCAGACAGGGCAATCTATAGGAGTCCAAGGAGCCACATGGGCGGGACTATTCTTTATATCATTGATCATTGGCTATCGTAGCCGACGTACTGTATCTTTCGGTTTGGTATAAACCATGCTGTTTATTATGGGATTCATTGTAAATGCTGGTTTTGAGCAACAGGCTGTCGACTATGGACTAATAGTGTTCTCTGATTGAGAGACCGGAGGTATAGTAGATATGGTAAGGTCGAATAGTGCCTCTTTTTCCGGGGCCAAGAGTGAGGCATGCTCACCAGAGGAGATAATGACATCGAATCTCCAATTCCTTTACTTATGCCTATATAATTCATAGCGATTTTCTAAATGCTGAGCATCATGGATTCGTTTTGTGTCCATATATTCAAAATAGAGTTCAGTCTCCTGATCCGTA
>CAZZFH010000438.1:0-2192 GCA_964653295.1 uncultured Candidatus Bathyarchaeia archaeon
TCCTGATACCTGTCTCACAAACTTGAAAGGACCAGATCCAGTTAATCCCGCTCCCTCACTGGGGTAATATGTAAAGGGGTCATCTATGTTCTCCCACTCTGACTTTTTGACGATAAAGATGCGTGCACAAAGTCTTTCTACGAAACTGGTGCCTGCTTTTTGCTTAAGATGAAATACGACCGTGTACGGGTCTGGAGTCGTAATGAAGTCTATGACATCGCCGTCTGGATTAACAATGTAAGGTGTTTGGTGTTCTAAAGAGTAGTCGTAGGTGAACTTAACGTCCTCTGAAGTTACGGGATCGCCATCATGCCATGTAGCATTCTCGACCAGATTAAACGTTATAGTTTTTCCGTCTTCGGAATACTCCCAGCTCTTAGCTAGCCAAGGTATTACATTCCAATTCTGATCGGTTATGACCAATCGATCATACATCATCGTGAATATGCGTAAATTTATGTTTTGAGTGTTTATTATAGGTAATATTTGGTGGTCCTCCGTCACAGACATTCTCAGCATTCCTCCATACTCAGGTTCTTGTTCAGCCGTCGATCCTATTCCTGTAAACGTTCCTAGCAATATTATTGTAGTCAGAATCCCTATCAAAACCAGTTTTTTTGACATTTTTGATTCCTTTTTATAGTTAGCTTTATAGTTTAAAAGATTTTCTTAAGTTCTAATTGAAGAAAAAATGGGTGATGTTATCGGCGTACGGCTGTACCGCCGAGGCTGATAGCCGCGAGTAGACCGCGGGTGGCCTCGGGGTAATTATCGAAGGTGGCCTTCACCGTTCTGCCGTCTATCCGCTCGACATAGGGGAGGATTGCGGCAGCGTCAGTCATTGCAGAACTCACATACCTCAGCTTGACCTCAACGGGCTCCTCAGCTCTGTATGGCTTTATGCTGTCGGCGTTCGTCAGGGCATCCTTAACTGTTCTTTTGATGAGGGCCACCGCCCTCTTCGGTTGGAGACACTTTGCGGCATAGCGGCCGACGCCCCACTTGACGACTGCCGCCTTGATGTCGGGGACGAAGCTCATCGCCTCGGCGGCGACGGCTGCATCACCCGATATGAAGACGGATGGCACGCCATAGCAGCCCGCGAGGGCTGCGTTAAGCCCGAACTCACCAGTCTCGCGGCCGTTGATGAGTATGGCGTCCACCGTTCCACCTGAGATGGTGTGGGCAAGAACTCCGTTCAATGTGCCCTTCATTGCATGATATCCTACATATAGAGCCGCATCAAAGTCTTCACTTATTCCTGACATCATCAAATCCGGCTTTGGTCTTCCACTGATCAAGTAGGCTGCTTCGTTTATC
Organism: uncultured Candidatus Bathyarchaeia archaeon; assembly: GCA_964653295.1. Classification (GTDB taxonomy): domain Archaea; phylum Thermoproteota; class Bathyarchaeia; order TCS64; family TCS64; genus RBG-16-57-9. Next base: position 1,321 of record CAZZFH010000438.1, read on the forward strand.
TCCCCAGGTTTTATGTTCATCATGCTTCCATGGGCGTCACAGACCACTATCTCATCAGTGCCAACCTCGAGTGCCCCCTCGATTGCGGCATTCAGGTCATCTACCATAAGCCTTCGTCCATACTCATACTCTTTTTGATCTCTGCCGGTTATACCCCCACCTACAATTCCGCTTATTCCTTCCATGTCGATGGAGATGAAAATCTTGTTTGGGATGTTAGTCATTTTACGTCAAATTAATAGTTTAACCAAGTTATATAAAAAATAATGTGTCTCAGTCTCGTGAATGTGGTTTATGAAGTGTCTCGTCTCTCAAAATCTGTCCTAAAAAACAGCCTAAGAAACTAATAGGAGCGAAGAGGATTAAGACAATAACTAATATTCGAGATATGTTTGATCCAATAATAACAAAGATCATGTCCAGAGGAAAAGCTCCTACAAAAATTGGTATTGAAATAAAAATAAAAATAAATAGAAAAGTTAACGGAACAGCGTATATCAAGCACCTGAAAGCCTGTTCAAAATCCTCAAGTAAAAACGAGACCTGTATAGATATAATAAATATTATCAATAGAAAAAGTGGGTTACGCTGCCTTATGATCATTAAGAAACCGATCTGGCCTTGGACTAGCGCAAATCCAATGGTAATTAACAATGTCCAAGCTCTGCTTTTCACGATAACTTTTACCTCTTAGTTTAATTATGGTTGGAGTCTGATAAATAAAAGTTATATCTTTTCAATAGATAATAGGTATCCGATGAGCGAAAGGAATGGAATTACAAAGTTATTAATCTATTCAATAATCGCAACAATTTCAATATCATCCGGATTTTTTATACTTAAATTAAATGATTATGTGGGTACCACCACGT
>CAZZFH010000439.1:0-2188 GCA_964653295.1 uncultured Candidatus Bathyarchaeia archaeon
ATTATGGGCAAAGGGATGAGTTAATCACCCATCTAACCCTGCTTCTTTATGAGTCTGATACTCCGACGAGCCAGATTACCCAGATCATCAGCCTGATAACCAATCACACTGAGACCAAGCCACCTAGGATCGGTTTCCCTTGGCAGATAGAGAATAATAGACTGTATAATCAGCAGAAGCGAAAACAGGTGGTGAATACTGTTCTCGCTTCCATCAAGCTTGGTTAACGCTGGTAGACTATCTCTCCATCGATTATGGTCATCTCAATGGGGATATCCTTGATAGTCTCAGGCTCAACTGTCAATATGTCCTCTCCGAGTACAACCATATCCGCCAGTTTTCCCTCCTCGATGCTCCCCAGCTTATCCTCATCGAACTGCTGGTAAGCAGAATGAGTAGTATACAGCTTCAAAGCCTCGATTACGCTCACTTTTTGGCTCTGCCCAATGGGCTTCCCAGCTTTTGTCCTGCGATTGACCAATCCATGGATCGCCATTAACGGAGGATAAGGCGCACAAGGATGATCACTGTGAGCAGCTATCTTAACCCCAGCGTCAAGGAATGAACGAGCCGCAAACATACGCTCCAAACGTTCCTCCCCGAAAGCCGGTATCAGCTTATCCCCATGATAATAGACATATGGACCGAATATTGTGGGTAGAATCCCCAGTTCCTTTATGCGTTGAACCAGTTTAGGAGTGATAACCGTGCAATGTATATCCCGGTTCCTTGGATCAGTCCTTGGGTACTTTTTCTGGGCAACCTCCATGATATCTAGATACATCTCAATGGCTCTGTCACCGTTAGCATGGGAAGAGATCCTGTATCCCTCCTTGTAGGCGTCCATAATGGTCTTGGTGGCAATCTCCTTGGTGGTCGCCATCACTCCATAGAAACCCGGCTTGTTGAGGTATTCCTCTGTCACCGCAGCGGTTCTTGCTGAGATGGCGCCATCGAAGAAGAACTTGAGTCCACAAACCCTTAACCAATCATCTCCCAGTCCCCGGTATATCCCAAGCTTGTTTAGTGCCGGGAACAAATCGATTGAGACATCCATCCTCATCCTAATGGGAAGCTCCCTATTGTTCGCGAGATCAATTGCTGCCCGTATCTGGGGTCTATCCACTGTATCATAGACACAAGTTAAACCTACCTCAGCGCACTCTGTTAGAATCTCACGGGCTCCCATACTTGCCTCCTCTCTAGTTGGTTCAGTTATCTCCTCGGGTAGAATCATGTCTATTGCTTTCTCATGGAGCCCACCAACCAGTTCCCCATTTTTACCTCTATCGAATTTACCCCCAACAGGGTCCTTTGTCTCCTTGGTTACCCCAGCAAGATTGAAAGCAAAGCTATTAGCCATACTGAAGTGACCCCCCACAGTAGAGATGATAATAGGGTGCTCAGTGCTAGCCTCATCCAACTCCCAACGATTAGGATGACGCTTCTCAGCCAGCTTACTATCATCCTCCTGGTACCCGAGAACCCATTGCCCTTTTGGTGTTACCTCTGCTCTATCCTTCAAACGTCTAACCAAGTCATCTATGTTACGAACCCCAGCCTCCTGACTCAGATCAACATACATTAATCTCTGGGCGCCAACCGCCATCATGTGACAGTGGCTATCAATGAGCCCAGGCACCACTGTCTTTCCCTGCAGATCGACTACATTGGTGTCTTCATCGATCAACTCGTTTACTTCCCCGTTTGACCCGACCTTGAGGAATCTACCAAATTTAATTGCTACAGCCTCAGCCAAAGACTCCTCAGGATCCATCGTAATTATCTTACCATTGATGTACGCAGTATCTGCTTTCATTCATCATCCCTTCCCATGTTAATTGGTTCTAATCCTAAATATTATATTCCCACAGTCTGATGCCTCTCCATGTCAAAACACCTTGAAGTCCGCGAGATGGAGAAAAAATACGTCTATGGTACATGGAGATACGAGAACACTTGGAATCCCGTTATAATTGATTCTGGTGAAGGATGCTTTGTAACTGATCTTGATGGGAAACGATACTTCGATTTCTCGTCTCAATTAATGTGTAGCAACCTAGGTCACAGCAACAGGGCGGTAAAAGAAGCGATAATGCAACAGGCAAAGAAGCTCTGTTTTGCTGCACCCGGGTTCGGCACAGAGGCAGCAGCCAACTTGGGAAAACTATTGGCAGATATTACGCCT
>CAZZFH010000440.1:0-2185 GCA_964653295.1 uncultured Candidatus Bathyarchaeia archaeon
GAAAGAAGAGCCCCCGAGAATCACATCGATCTCCAACTCCCCGCCATAACTCCTCTCACAAGCCGCCGCCTTCTCAAGAAAATCCTCCTCAAAAGGCACTATTATCGAGGTATATCCCCCTGAGAGGTAAGCCCGTACCCAGTAATTGAACAATGCACGCTCCATGGTGTCCAAGTAGGATGCCTCGATAGCTATCTGTTTAATCACCTTGGATTTTTCCCTTGATTTCACTTTGTGGATGGTTGAGATATGGTTACCATAGAACTGCATGGTCTCCTGTGTATATTTCTCCAATAATGTCTCCTCTGATATGTGTCTGGCATAGTAGAGTATCTCGCTTCCCTCGCTGAGCGCCTCAATGAGGAGGTTGAGTAACTCAAAGTTGGAGCCAACACCCTCAACACCATAATGATACAAGTTGCCTAGTGGCTCCAGCTCAGAGACAATGAGGGTTTCCTGGGTCTCGCGGGTCTCGGTCATAAAAATATAGTAGATAGAGTAGATGCTTTTGGCGTAGAATATGGTAAACCCTGAGATAGAGCCAGCGACAAGGGCAAGTGTACTATTCCCACCAAACAAGGCCCCGATTATCAATAGAAGTATGAAGCCTGCTACCCCATATTTTACTCCGCCACCTAGAAAATGCATCCTGTTTATTATCTCAAAGGCAAAAAAGCCGATTACGCCAAACATTAGGAAGCCCACAATGAAGGATGGGTTGAGCAAGAAGCCCCTCCTTAAGATGGTGGGCAGGGTTACCCCGAAGATTAATAGATAAATGAGTGTGACGCCCGCTGATATCACTAACGTGGTCTCACGTATGCTGCTAGAGACATCGCTGAAGCTTCTCATCTAACAGAGTTTGGTTTATTGGAATAAAAAAGGTGCTTACTCTGGTGCCTCGTAACTCTCCGCCTGCTCCAATAACTCAAGGGCTTCCTTGTCACCATATTTGGCTCTAAAAGCTAATAGCCCTGCTCTCATCAATGCGTTAGCTGGACCCTCCCTTGGATCGTATCTTGTCATGAATTCTCGGCATGGGAACTCTTTACATTCGCCACAGTGCTCGACCCCGTGGCTCTCAACGCAGGAATATGTTTGGCATGTGCCCCAGAATGGTTTTCCCTCTACTGCTTGGCATCCCGGGCACTTGGGCTCCATCTCGCCCTTGTACCATGGGCAGCTGTTGCAGTGGATTCCGCATGGGGTGAATATTTCTTGGCTCATACCTCCTTCTGAGTGTTAGTATTAGATAAGCAACGCGTATAGAGACAGGGGATAGGTGACCGAATATGCTTAAACCGTAAAAGTCATAGATACCATATGGCTTTCCTCAAATCCGCTAAGAGACACATAAGGGAAGGAATACAACATTTCCAGGCGAGAGAATTCGAGAAGGCGTTAAAGAGCTTCAGCCATGTTGAGAAGAAGAAACCCGATGACCCTACTATATTGAATTATATGTCGCAGGTATACGCTGGGTTAGAGGATATGGAGAAGGCAAATACGTATATTCTCATGGCGATCACAATTGACCCCCAGTCTCCAACCCATAAGCAGCTCTATGCAACATACTTGATGAGACAAGGAAAACATCAAGAAGCAATACCAGTCATAGATGAGGCGCTCGAACTTCAACCAAATGATATTATATTCATTCTACGGGGGCAGGCGGATTACAATGTTGGTAACCTGGAGTCTGCGTTGGAGTTTTTCGATAAAGCCCTTGAGCTTGATGGACGTAACCCTTTGTCCAATCATATGAAGGGGCTGGTCTTGTACAAGTTGCATAGGTTTGAGGAGGCGATCCCGTCTCTTGAGACCGCCTTATCCTTTGGTGAGATTGAGAGTCTTAGGACAATCCTAGAGGACTGTAAGGCGAGAACCGGGGAATAGATTATTTTAATCTTAACTGATTTTAACGTGAACCTTAAACACCTCTACAGCATTGAGTATGCATAATCTGGTGAATCATAGTTTGAAGCCCAATTCACTTGAAAACCTCATCGATAAAATGTTAGCCCGGCACAACTCCGAGTCCAGCCATCCACTTATCCCCATACTCCAAGCAATACAACAAGAACAAGGATACCTTTCAGAGGAATCATTAAGACTCGTCTCGGAAAAGACTGGCGCCTCGCCCAGCAGGGTCTATGGAGTAGCCACCTTCTATCACCAATTCAGG
>CAZZFH010000441.1:0-2179 GCA_964653295.1 uncultured Candidatus Bathyarchaeia archaeon
AGCCAGACACCAAGACCTATTGGATCACCTGTGGCTAGGGCGGCGATCATCACATCGAAGACAGTACCAATATTGGCTCCTAGAATGTAAGGCAGAATATAGTAGTCTGCCTTTATCACTCCACTCGTTGCAAGTGGAACTAGGAGTGAAACCATAACTGTTGTGCTTGGCACGAGTAATGTGAATAGGAATCCAGCAATAAATGCCCTTTTTGGCTTTGTGAATGTGGAACGAATGAGGTTCCAACTTCTTGGCATACTGAAAATAGCTGTCATATATTTCTCAACTGCGCCAAGAGCCACCAGTAACATCACTCCACCTATTACAAGACCGGACCAGGGAGGAATCACGCTTAACAAAGGCTTCACCCAAGGGGTAATAACATCCAGAAGATCAGGAACCGAATTGAGCCAAGTCACCCTGAGAAAGATGTTGCTCCCCCTCTCTGCGATATTAGAAAAAACACCGAAAAAAAGCTCTAATGGATAGAAAATTAGTAGAGTAAACAGGTTGTAGAGAACATGACTCATTGTGACATTAAAACTTGCGTTGTTATCCCCCTTTCCTTTTAGCTTCTCAAGCACCGATATCAGGAATGGAGTGACGGTTGTCCCCATCTCAGCTCCGATAACTGCTGCCACAGATAGATTAAGAGGCATCACGCCTGAACTTGTAAAGGCAACTACTATGGAATCAAATGCCCCACTACTATGCAAGAGCGCAGTGCTTATCCATCCAGCAAAAACAGCGCTAGTTGTATCTCTAATAAGTAGTACAATGGTCTCCGCTAGAGCAACCCCCATGATCTTGGCACTGGATTTTATGAGAACAATGGCTGAAACGAAGAAATATATAGCTATAATTGATCCTGCTGCATTTCTGTAGGTGTTACTCAAATTAGACTTAATCAATAATAGTATGGATAAAAGAGTACTTTATTGAGATTATATATGCCTATATAGACTCTTTAGATAACCCGAATGGCGATTTCTCAAGCGATATCTGCAGCATCTCCCTCAATAACTCCAATGGAAGACCAACTACATTACTAAAAGAACCCACAATATCCGCAATAAATACACGCCCATCGCCTTGAATACCATAAGCGCCAGCCTTATCCAGAGGCTCACCTGAAGCCACATAAGTCTCTATCACCTCTTGACTCAGTCTTTTGAATCGCACATCAGTACACGAGACCTTGGACAGCATCTTTCCAGTCGAGGTATTGAGAATAGCAACCCCAGTATAGACCTGATGATTCCTACCAGACAATAACTCTAACATTTTCCTAGCATCATCTTGATCAACTGGCTTCCCCAAAAACAAGCCATCAAGAAAAACGATGGTATCTGCCCCAATAATCACAGCATCCGAAAATTGATCTGAAACGCTTCTAGCTTTCAATTCAGCGTTCATTATAACCCTAATTCTAGGATCTGGATGATCGGATGACTCATCCGAAGAGGGCTCCACAATAATGAAATCAACCCCAAGCTTCTCCATCAAATCTCTACGCCGAGGCGAGGAAGAAGCCAACACAATTTTAAGCTCAGAACCCAACGGGGATACCCCTAAGTATAGCAGGTGTGTTCTCGTGGAGAAAATATTTTACGCTGACATAGAGTCACCAATGGGTACCTTATGGGCGGCTATCTCCAAAAAAGGACTCATTCGGTTGAATCTCCCGTGTAGCGAAGATAAATTCCTCAATGAACTAAGCACCCAGATAAACGAGGAACCAGAGTACAGACCAAGCAAATTAGACAAACTAAGCCTATGGCTTGAGGACTATTTCAAGGGAAAAAACAGCAAGTATTCGGACTCATTTGATCTCAGGGGCACTGATTTCCAGAAAAAAGTCTGGAAAGCCATCTATAAGATACCCTATGGGAAACTCACAAGCTATGGGTTACTCGCTAAAGAGATACGGAAGCCAAAAGCGTCTAGGGCAGTAGGAAACGCTGTAGGTCAGAACCCTATAACCATCATAATACCATGCCACAGAGTCGTCTGGAACAATGGGGGGATCGGTGGTTTTGGCGGCGGGTTAAACCGAAAAAGGTTCCTATTGAATGTGGAGGGAATCCTACCAAGTAATAAAGCTAGGTGTGAGAAGGGAATTGATCTGAGGGAATACTTCTAGTATATGTTAAAACTAGATTCAACCATCTTTATTTTA
>CAZZFH010000442.1:0-2174 GCA_964653295.1 uncultured Candidatus Bathyarchaeia archaeon
GATGTGTGATGGGTCATCGCACCACCTAGTTGAGCCTATATCGATCTCGGCTACCCCACGCATACCGTACTTGGCTAGGAAATCATCAAGCTCCCCCTGCAATACATTTGGTAGCCTACGCTCCCTGTAGCCTTCCACCACTTTTTCCACATCATCCTCAAGGACTCTACATGAATCCTCATCCGCTCTTACTCTCTGAGTCTTCTCCCAGAGAAACAGATCCATCTCGGTGGTGACATTATAGGGTAACCCCCTAGTGATATTCAAGGCGTCATCGTTAAGCCCAAGCCTCTCAGCCCTCTGCCTACTCTTCTCAACCAATTCCCCTGAGATATCTGTGGACGTGACGTGGCAACCATACTCCTTGGCTACAATGCGGCTTATGAACCCCGTAGCGGCCCCGACCTCAAGCGCCCTGTATTCTGGGTCTTTCTGGAGACCCATTTTATCGAGAAGCCTCATTATTCCTTTCACTCCGCAGATGTATTGGCCGTTGAAGGCGTCTATCTTGCCTAGGAACGCGTAGAAGCCCGTGTCCTCAGTCACAGAGTTTTTCTCCATTTTATTTGTATCAGGTGAGTCTTCAAGCTATATAACACCGCTTAACACTTCACTAGAACTATGAGTCCTTACGAGCGAAGTTCTTCACCAGTTCCATGAATCGCGCCGGTGCCCCTGAATGCGTCACATGCTTGGAATATAGCCGGACATACTCGGCATGTGGAGCCATCTCCAACGCATGCTTGGCATCATCATCAATGGCGCCCACAAGCCCCTTCTCCGATCTAAACCAATCCGCGTGAATAATCAAGACAGGGCACTTCACCCTAGACAAAGCCTCCTCATGATTCAAACCCTCATATATCCTCCCATTAACCATTTTTCTATTTGCGGGGGTTCCCAAGTGGCCAAAGGGGTCAGGTTCAGGTCCTGATGGACTAGTCCTTCGTGGGTTCGAGTCCCACCCCCCGCACCAACACAATGGTACTAGTTTTTCCGTTAGCTGAGGTGTTCGCTATGCTCTATTTATGTTCGCCAAAAGCGAACGTTCGCAATCAGCGCACATTTATATACTGTAGCGAACAGGCTCACATGCTGAGGAAGGTAAGGAACGTCGTAGAACCAAAGGCGTCACGTATTTTACGAAGCAGCCGTCGACTCGACGCTTGGTAGTTAAATTTAAATTAGCATATCTTCTTGGTTTGATTCCCGTTGGACACAAAGAAGCTTACCTTGATAGCTGTTCTGGCTTCAGCTTACGCTGTTCTCAGTTTGTTACCCGGAATACCGATGATTGGGGCTGATGGCTCTACCATTGACCTTGTTAGGATGCTGGAGATCGGGTATGGACTCGTTCTGGGTCCAGTCTATGGGCCTTTAGCGGCGTTTATAGGGGCAGTGGTGGGTAAGATACTGAAGGGCGGTGGTTTTGGCCTCTTTTTCACGCCTCTGGCTGCGGTTTCGGCTTTTGTTGCGGCATTGATTGGGCGGGATAACGGTCGTTATTGGTGGGCAGCTGCGGGTGTGGAGGCGTTCTTGATTACTGGCTGGTATCTATTTGAGACTGGTAGAATAGTTTGGTATCTGCCCTTGATGCATGTTGTCAGTCTATTGACGTTGCTTGTGTTGAGGAAGCGGATCGGTGAATGGATCGGTTCTGAAGATCGGCGCATGATGAGCGTTGGGGCTTTCATTTGCAGTTTTGCGTCGACAGTGGCTGGTCATATGCTGGGTAATCTGATTTTCATCGTGCTCTTGGCGCCTGAGCCTTCTTTGTTTGTTGCTGTTATGTTTGTGTCGCTTATTGAGAGGCTTGGGATAAGTATCGGGGCAACTGTGTTTGCGACGAGTCTGTTGATAACTGTTCGTAAGATCTACCCAGAGTTGTTGGAATAGGCTGGGTACCAGTTTTCTTTTGCTTCCCCCATTCGGAGATAAAATTATGGATAAAAAGAGGAATGTATCGGGAGATATCTCCACTGACAGTAGGGTTCGAATCCCACCCTCCGCACCAGAACTGAACCCCAGATGTTATTCCACTGGCTCAGGTGTTCGTTGGGCTATATTTACGTTGGCTAAAAGCGAACGTTCGCAATTAGCGTGGACACCTTGATACTATGAGTTTAAAATTGAATGATCCTACACCATATCGTGGGTAAGCGATGAAGACTTTA
>CAZZFH010000443.1:0-2174 GCA_964653295.1 uncultured Candidatus Bathyarchaeia archaeon
AGATACGCTCAATCTCTCTCTGAGGTCATCCAACGATGGTCCTCCAGAACGGTTTTAACTTCGTTTCAAGGTATTTAAAAATTCCCAAAGGAATTAATGGCTTCATTCCTTTGGTGCGCCACTGCTATAGATCACAGTTCCACAAACCATACCATCTGTCCGCCTGTCAAGAGCCCATGGCTTGGGTGGAGGCGGCGTTCTATGTGTTCCTGTACGCCTACGCATCCCTTGGTATAGGGTACTTCGCTAGGAAGATCCATGCAGCCTACCTCGATTTAGAGTGATAAGGTAGTCTCTACAGTACTGGTAGAGGCTGTTAAACATATTAGTGTTTATCAATATTAAAAACAGTCTTAACTTATACACTTGGGATGTCAATCGGTTTAACCCCAGGAAAAGGCTATGGAAAATAAATGAAATATGTTACAATCGATGTTTGTGGGGAAATAATATATATGTGTGATATAGATCATTAATACATAGACGGTTTAGATCCAATAATATCGAAACCGGTCGATAGATAATCTGTAAGATGAAACGGGGTGAAGTGTGTGTCCCATAGAATTAGAATAAAAGAGGAGGCTCAGAGGGGTTGGAAACATCAAGTTTCCTGAGTTCAACCCGTATACTACTACGGTCCAGACTGGAGGTGCTTTTCATATGGACCTGGTCAACGACGATCGCGTGCCTCATCGTAGCAGAGGGGTATCCTCCTATCATGCCTACGTTGAAATCCCTCTTCGCCGTCCTGTTCATTACCATATCTGTCTATCTGTACAACGACATAATCGACGTGGAGGCTGACAAGCATAACAAACTCAAGAGAGAAAGGCCGCTACCCTCAGGCAGAGTACCGGTGGATGACGCCAAGTTCCTATGTGCAATCTCACTCGTTCTAGGCCTCGCCATCGGATACACAATCAACGTCTACTCGTTCGGCTTCATACTATTGTACCTCTTTCTCTTCGGCGCCTACTCGTTCCCGGGGATCCACCTCAAGAAGAGGGTCGTCATAAAGGAGATGATAATATCCTCCGGACCGGTTGTCACAAGCCTAATAGGAAGCTACGCCATATCCCAGTCGCTATCCTACCCCGCCCTATTCGCAGCAGGGGTGACCGCGTTCCTTGGCATGGTAATACAGCCGGGGCTCAACGACACCTCTGACATAGAGGCGGATAAACTTCAGGGCGTGAAGACACTGGCCATGGCGCTGAGCTGGCAGAGGAAGATGCAGCTCCTCATCTCGGGCATACTGCTGGTGATGGTCCTCGTCCCCATGGTGTACGGCTTCTTCGGGTTCAATATATTGTTCCCGCTTTGGATGGTCGTGGGAGGCCTCATATCTCTGCGGTACATCGTGCCCATAGCTAGGGTGTTCGAGGAGAAGGCGATGCTGAAGGCCAGGAAGATGGTAATCGTCTACTGGGCGTTGATGCAGGTCTTCTCGGTTCTAGGTACTCTTAACATTCCTCTCCCGATCTAGAGTAAGCCTGGAAGACTCTACAGCTAGTCTTTTGATACCTCGACCAACTCTTTGAACTTTGGTATATCTTTCTCGTCTCTAGCCTCTGAGCTTACAGGAAGCATTAAAAGAAGCGACGTCTCACCCGTATCCTCTGAGACCTGTAAAACTCCGCCATTGTCCTCCAAGTCGTAGCCGCAAAGCATGATTTCAGGGTCAGATAAGAGTTTCTGTAGAACTTTTTTTGTCTGTATCTTGTTCGACTCGTCGATGATATTCGAGATCTTCAATTTCAACTGGCTTTCCCCAGATTCGACGACGAGATCCATTATGCCCCTCCCGTCGACCATGATGCTGATCTTCTGTATCAGCTTGCTGAACACCTCCTTCATGAGGCCTTCGTCGAAGTCAGCGGATATCTCGCCGGTGTGCTTAGTCACTATCTTAAAGGTGTCCGGGAGGGAACTCTGGTTTATAGTGAACATGACAGTATCGATCAAATTCTTTTCGGTGGGCTTCAGTATAGTATTATCAGTCCTGCTCAGGAAGCCCTCCAGCAACAGCAGCGCTTGGTCCACGGAGTTAAACATTTGTGGCAGGTAATCCGAGATCTTGGCTTGGTCCCGCTGCAGCTCCTCGCAGAGGAAACGGACATTACGTATTGGGAAAATGATCTCGTTACCGATGAGGTATGCGAGCTGCCCTATCG
>CAZZFH010000444.1:0-2156 GCA_964653295.1 uncultured Candidatus Bathyarchaeia archaeon
AAGCAATAATCAGGAAATCAATCACCACACCGAAAAAGTGACCAACAAGCAACACAATTGGTCCAAGAGTGAGAGTAGCCTCTTGCCAAGCCCCACCGGGTATGAAGAAGGTGATTATAGGCATCAATATATCGGAAACAAGGGCGGAAACTAGCTTCCCTGCTGCACTGCCTATTATGAATGCAACCGCTAGCCCCACAACACCATACTTAGATAAGAATACCTTGAACTTATCTACGATACCTTCAGGTTTAGGTGCGGGTGGAACAGGAGTCGGAGCTGAAGCTTCCTTGATTGCTTTTAACTCAGCGAGAATATCCTTCAGAATTTCATCAGACATAATTAGACAAATAATAGGGGGGAATATAGTGCTTTCTTAAACATTGAATGATGGGTTACGCGCGTGTCTCATGTAACAAGCATATTCCCAGCTTATCCTATTAACGGAACTTGTTCCTATATTACCTGAACCAAAACGAGAACCCATAATCATTATTGAGTCTCTATATCCACCTAGACGCATTACTAGAATAATCAATTGATAGAGTTATTCGACAAACGTTGAATACACCTTCGACCAAATCCACCCTTTTTTATACCGGTATCAATCCAATTTAGTAAATTAAATAATGTGATACCAATGAGTGAAGGCTTAAACATAATAGTCTGCATCAAACAGGTCCCAGAGACCACAGAAGTAGACTTCGACGAAGAAACAGGAAGACTCAAAAGAGAAGGCGTAGCCGCAGTCATCAACCCCTTCGATGAATACGCCATAGAGGAAGGACTAAAAATCAAGGAAGCCCACGGCGGAACAGTAAAAGTACTAACAATGGGACCCCCATGGGCAGCAGACGCCCTCAGAGACGCCATAGCCATGGGCGCCGACGAGGGCTACCTAGCTACTGACCGAGCGTTTGCAGGAGCAGATACTTGGGCGACCAGCCTTACTCTAGCCAAGACCATAGAGCACATGGGAGATTATGATCTGATAATCACTGGACTCAAGACCACTGATGGAGATACAGGACAAACTGGACCAGAGATGGCGGAACACATGGGAATCCCACATGTATGTTACGTCAACGAGGTATCAGAAATCAAGGACGGCAAGGTAACACTCAAACGGATCATGGATGATGGGATCGAGACCCTTGAGGCACCACTACCCTTACTGCTTTCTGTTAGCAAGGATATCAATCAACCCAGATTAGCCACACTCAGGGGAAGGCTCAAGGCAAAAAAAGCCGAAATCAAAGAGATCACCAACAAAGACCTGGGCATCGACCCTAAGGAGATTGGACTAGACGGCAGCTTCACACGGGTAGTCAAGATATTCGAGCCAGAGACCCATGAGGCAGGCGAGGTAGTCGAGGGAACCACAGACGAACTCGTCGAGGCAATCTTCAGTAAACTACAGGAGTGCAAGGTGATCTAGATGAGCGAAGCACCAGTATACGTGACACCCGACTGCAATGGATGCGAAGAATGCGTAACAGTCTGCCCATTCGGCGCAATAGAGATGCGCGATGGCAAAGCCTACATCACAGAGGCTTGCCGCGTCTGCGGACAATGCATCGATGTCTGCCCAGTCAGCGCCATAATCATGCGAGAGACCGAGACCGTCGAAGCCAGCAAAGGCAAAGGAGTTATGGTCTACGCCGAGATGAGCCAAGGAGAACTCCACAAGGTATCATATGAGCTTCTGGGCAAGGCACAGGAACTAGCTACCCAGCTAAGCGAACCAGTATACGCAGTTATAATTGGAAGTGGCTTGGATGAGGCTACCAAGGAGCTAATCAACCGAGGAGCCGACAAAGTATTCGTATATGATCACCCAGACCTGAAACAGTTCAGGGACGATCCATATACAGACGTCCTTGCTAAGTGCTGCAAAGAAGAAACCCCAAGCATATTCCTAGTTGGAGCCACCAGCATCGGAAGAAGCATGGGACCAAGAGTAGCAGCTAAACTCAATACAGGTCTAACTGCTGATTGTACTAGCTTGGACATAGACCCAGAGACAGGGCTACTCCAGCAGACCCGTCCAGCCTACGGTGGTAACATCATGGCTACCATCATCACGCCAAACAGTAACCCACAGATGGCTACTGTCCGTTACAAGATGTTCCCCGAAGCCAAGAAAGTCGAGAACC
>CAZZFH010000445.1:0-2156 GCA_964653295.1 uncultured Candidatus Bathyarchaeia archaeon
ATCATCAACTGTCCTCAGCTTAGTGAGCATGGGAGCCTGTAATACTATGCTTCCATCCATCTGTACGCTGATGTCCAGAGGCACCATTGGCTCACCCACGTATTTGCTGATCTTGTCCAATCCGTCTACCTGCATTATCCTGATGTTCTTTTTCTGGTCAAAGAACTCCATGCAGCCATCCTCATAGCTGGGAGCCACCACAGCCTCGACATAGCTATTCATTATCTCCTCAGCGGTCGCAACATCCACCTCACAGTTGAAACCCGCAACGCTGCCAAAAGCTGCCAATGCGTCACAGTCTCTTGCCTTCTTGTAGACCTCTACCAGTGGCTCGTCCTTGTTCTGGGCTGCGGCTCCGCTGGGGTTCACGTGTTTCATTACAGCGCAGGCTGGTTGTTTGAAGTAGCTGACGATCCTCATACTGTTGTTGGCGTCCTCGACGTTTGTCATGCTGAGACCAGACTTACCTGTCTTCAGTAGCTTGATTTCTCCAACTGTTAACGGTCCCTCTGTTGGGCTGTAGAAGGCTGCAGGCTGGTGTGGGTTCTCCCCGTATCTTAGGCTCATGTGTTTCCTGTAGGTGGTCTCTTGTTCTCCTATAGTGATCTTTATGGTCTCGGGGAAGTCTTCCTCCAGCGCTGTGCTGTACTTTTTCCTCATGGACTTTGGTTTACTCATAATGTTTCCTCCAGATAATCAACGATAGCAGCATCATAACCCGCCGTTCGTTTGAATGCGATGAGAGCATATCTTTTTCTCAACTCAGATGTAAGCTCCCCATTATTTTCCTCTAGGGTCTTGATGATCTCAGGATACTGGGATGGGTCCGATACGATACAGGTCTTGTCATAGAGTAGGCTGGCTTTTGCTGCGCTTCTGGTCATGGTGGGTCCTCCGATATCGATGTTGTGTCCAGCGGTCTCCAGATCTGCTCCGCCCTCAACCACCTTCTCGAAGGGATAGAGATTCACCACCACCAAGTCAATTGGCTCTATATTGTTATCTTTCATCCATTTTGCGTGGCTTTTATCGTCACGGTCAAGCAGGAGTCCTCCATGTACCTTGGGGTGGAGTGTCTTCACGAGCCCCCCGGGGCTCTCTGGGTGACCTGTGTATTCGCTGACCTCGACGAGATCATTGTACCCGATCTCTTTGATTTTTCTCGCTGTTCCCCCGCTGCTGATGATCTTTACACAGTATTTGCCCAGCGCTGGTACGAGTTCTTCTAATCCTTGTTTATCGTATACGCTGATAATAGCCTTTTTTATCATCTCAATTACCCGTAATGGGTAATAGCATATAGGTATCAATTATAGGCTTTCTCTTACGTAAAAATGCAATATTGATGAAAAAATATAAAGGAAGAACCCGGCTAACCGCGGCTATTAACATAGACAGGGCTGCTCCACGCCATGGAGCCATCCTCCTGAGTAACCTTAACCCATATAGGGTTCAAGCCATTCACCAGCTCTATACTATGTTCAAACCTCAGATTTCTAGGTAACTCTCCCTTGGAGATAGCCTGTAGTCTTACTCGCTGATTTACTGGACCTACATCCACTACCCTTGGCTCATAGCCTATCTCATTTGGCTTGAACTCAAAACTCACTGGCTTGCTAGTGAAACTGATTACCGCATCCTCTGGGGCATCAAGCTCCAAGATAACGCCATCAGGATCACCGCCAGTCGTACTCGTCCATTCAAGTCTCTGCTCATTAATCCTCCGGGTTCCCTGATCAACATAATCGAAGGCATATTCCCTGAAACCCTTGATTCTACCCTTGTCGATACTGAGTCCTCCCGTCCAGTTCACCCGTTTGGGTCTACTCTTGACCCGGGCTCCCATCCACTCGACCTTAATCAGCTTCTCGCCTCCCTGTGGCTCAGCGAAAGGATGCCTATAGATGCATTCCATGCCTCTCATCACCTCGACTGAGTGCAATGGCTTGGTGCCCAGAACCTCAACCCGTATCTTCACAGGAGCCATTGCATCAAGCTCTTCTCCCATAAGGTGACCATCAACATCCACATCAAGGACGATCTTCTCCCCAGTCGTACCATAAACCCGCCTAGCCCAGAAAGCCTCCCATAGAGCCTCCTTAGTCAAATCCTCAGCATACACAGCAGTATAGCCGCCTCTTGTTGTGAACCCCTCG
>CAZZFH010000446.1:0-2156 GCA_964653295.1 uncultured Candidatus Bathyarchaeia archaeon
GGCTGGCAACATCCTGATTGCTTCTCTTCCAATAAGTGGTAGTTCTCCTTCCCTGATTTTGGTGCCGATTTCCCCTAATTCCAACAACTCCCCAGGTCTTGTCTTACTCAGTGCCTTTTCAATGGGAACTTCTCCACCTTCAAACAGAGTCTTCATGGTTGTACCAACTATTTTAGTAATTTCTCCGGGAGGAGCTACCGGCAAGTCCGGATTAACAGCCCGATTAATAAGAAGGTCCAGGGCGTCAATTCCCTGTTGGCCATACTTCTTGGAAAATTCGACTCCGGCTCTCCCGGCAACGGAGAAGAGATATGCTCTTCTATCGAAACTCCCCTCTCTGTAAAAATCAAGGGCTTCTCCCCCATATTCATCGATCATTTGAATGCCGGTTTTTCCGTGAGATTCTACAATTCCTTGAATGACTTCAGGGGAGTCAAGGATTAGCCGTCCGGGGAAATGGATAGAATCAAGTTCCTCCTCTGGCCTTTCCTTGGGAGGCGGATATTTATCTGGAGGATACTGGTCAACAAGCCTAATTAAGTCATCGCCATATTCGTGCATCAATTCTACAACGTTCTCGACGTACTCCCACCAATATCTCCCTGTATCGGACCTCTTTCCAATTAATTTCAGAATTGTTATGACTCCTTTATTGCCATATTTCTCCAGAACGTCAAGCGCATGCGGGCCGCCGTGGAAAGCGATCCTGATGGCATAGTGACTTGAAGGGATTCGATAACGGCTCAGGCTGGAAAGAACCTTGGCCGCTCTCGCTCCATCCCTCTCGATTATCTCCTTAAGCTGTGATGAAATGGGTGTCGTGTCCACAAGATGCCTATCCTTCTCGGGAACATCGAACCAACCCGTGTTTTCCAGCTTCTTTTCAAGCAGTTCGATTCTAATTAAAAGTTTTCTGGTTTCCTGAGTTTCCTCTGTGGTAAAACCATGTTTTCCTGCAACCCGAGCAAGCCATTCCGTTCTTAGAGTAAAACGCTCGTAACGCTCAGGTCTGCTCCTGGCAGTCTGTTCCTCACCATCTTCTTCAAGGGATGATACTTCTTCCCCTGAATGAACCATTCCTTCGCCAGAACTGGTAACACTCTCATCCTCGCCAGGAACGTTTCCGATAGTATGCCCTCCCTGGGAACTTAACGACATGAACTCTGAGACAATGAAGTTATCACTAGCTTCCCCACTCTCTTGGGACTCTTCGGATGCGACAATAAATGGAATGCTATCTCCAACCAATACTCCACCACCTTCAATTGGTGTTATTTCATTAATATTAGTGCCCTTTGAGGGGACCCCCGGGGGCGGCTCTGATGGGTTATAGACGAGTCGTGAATCTAAGTGTTCTCCCTCTTCACGTGCAGCTGCTTTGGAATCTAGGATAGTATTAGCCGGGTTATCATGATCATGAGCAAAGAGGGGTTCTCCGTTCGGACTGGGGATGTTATTTATGCTCCCGCTGTTACTTTCACTGGCGCCTTCGGAGAATGGAGAACTTCCTGCAGCAGGAATTTCAAACTCCACATAATCCCAGGTGCCGTCGCTATAGGTGTTCGGTTTGGTGATAAGTTCTCTCTTCCATTGTCGATCGAAGAAACCATCAGCAATATCAGGTCGTGTATCACAGGGATATTTTAACTTAAATGAAAAGATTTTCAATTCACGAGCCTTCTCAACGAATGCACTAAACAACGGATCACTCACCCCTTTGCCCCAGTAATCTGGCTCAACTTTGATACTCATTGTTCCCTGCTTTGCTGACTTAGGGAGGATATAATTGGGAGATATAAGGGAGATTCCCCCCATGATGGTCTTTTCATCTGTCATAGACACCGCAATAACCTCGGCACCAGTTGGAGCATTTTGTGACATAATCTTAAATTTGCGCCCCATTTTATCGGTAAAAGTGCCGTGGATTTGTATAGATCCAGAAGCAACTTCATCCCCTACAACATACCTCAACAAATCAAGAATTTGTCCTAAATCATCTTCAATATGAGTTGCCTCTTCATACTCAGCTTGATCTCCTTTAGATATCGCTTGTTTTCTACCTCGAACTTGACCTATTTTCCATTCAACTTGCCCAATTATAATACCCAATTGGAGGTCCTTTATTTTCCCCTCTATTTCTGGATTCCCAGAATATT
>CAZZFH010000447.1:0-2153 GCA_964653295.1 uncultured Candidatus Bathyarchaeia archaeon
GGCGAGTTCCTCGCTCATTTCCCTCAGCTGTCTTCCTAGGTCGTCTGTGGTTAATATGCCTACTACCTTATCCTTGTCGTCTACCACCACGATGCGTCTAATCTTGTAGTCATTCATGATGTCTACAGCCATATCCACATCAGCGTGAATGCTTACAGCCACAACAGGCTTACTGTATATCTCAGCGACAGTGCACTTCTTTGGGTCTCTGCCCTCTGCAAGCAGTCTATGCACTAGGTCTCGCTCGGTCACTATGGCTACTGGTTTGCCCTCTTCTCCTATTATCAGTGAGCCGATCTTGTTATCCCTCATGATTCGAGCGATCTTGCTGCATGGCGTATCCGGGTCCACCATTATCGGATTCTTAACCATTACATTTGAGACCTTCATCTCAAATAATATACAGAAAGAAACCCGGGAAATGAATCTACCGTTTACACCTTCACCATATACGGCTGCTCAGACTTGATGAGCCTTAGACAGAAATCAAACCTGTTCAGGTCCATCGCGCAGTGGAAATCTCCCTCCTTGAAGACCGCCTGTGTCCTATCAAAGAACTTTGCACCCTGCGGATGCGCTCTGATGCGTTTCTTCATTGCCTCAAAGTCAGGCTCCTCCCCATTCAACTTCTCCTCGACATAATCAGCAAACGACTCATCCTCAGGCGCCTTCTCCATTCCGCCCCACCCCATCGCAACAAGGCTAACCTCCTCAGGCTCCCTTCTCTTGATATAATCCACGATAGCGTCTGCCATGACAAAGCTCCCGGGAAGAATCTCCTGGGCTCCATACGCATTGAACAGCCCATTGGTCCCAGCGCTGGTAGTCTGAATAACGGAGTATCCTGTGAAGTCAACATCCATCACATCATATGGGCTGTTACCATAATCAAACCCCGGGACCTGTTTCCCATCCCTCTCCCCCATCAATATCCAGTCATGGTGCTTTCTCTTCAACTCGAAAGCCTCCTCAACAGTAGCCACAGGATAAATCGCCGATGCCCCATTCGCCATCACGTATGCGCCAGTTGTGAATGCCCTGAAAACATCGATTACCACCGCCAAGCCAGTAGCCCTTTTGGCGCCCTCCAGAAGACTGAGTCGTTTAATCCTCAAAGATATCAGATATAGGATGGTTATCTCGTTAATAACCGCTATGCGAGGTTTTTTATCTCATTGATCTGCTGCTTGAAATCAACCGGGTTTCCGCTTCCCAACTGGAATAACATCTCCCTGATCCTTCCCACCGCGTCGGCTTCCCCCACGTTTTCCTGTGTCCTCAGGACATTCCACGCCCACTCAAGAGCCTCGAAAGCACCTATCTCGTATGTTGACATGCGTTATCAAGAGAAACCTTGGATCTCGGGTTAAAAGGCAGACGTATAGCGAAACACTAGGGGGAGACTGGTGAAAATGGATCTTGTGCCCTGTTTTTTCTCATAACCTCTAAATGTCTCATTGCGTATGGGTTCTGTTGCGTGGTATAGGATGCTAGACATCAAACTCATCAGAGAAAGCCCAGAAACAGTAAGGGCAAACCTAGCCAGAAGACAGACCCCAGAGAAGCTGGAGCTCCTAGACCATGTTATAGCCACAGACAAGGAGTGGAGGGAGCTCATAACGAGGGTCAACGAGTTGCGTCGGAGGAGGAACGAGATATCCTCTGAGATTGGACGCGTCATCAAGAGCGGAGGGGACGCCTCATCCCTCAAGGCTGAGGCAAGTAGCATACCCTCCCAGCTTAAGGAGTTAGAGACCTCGATGAGTTCAGCCGAGGAGCAGCTCAAGGACGGCTTGATGCGGCTCCCCAATATACTTCATGAATCTGTTCCATATGGTGAAGACGATCATGATAACGTTGAGATCAGGCGATGGGGTAACGCACCGCAATTTGGGTTCGAGCCCAAGAGCCATGCCGAGATTACAGAATCACTAGGTATAGCTGATTTTGATCGTGCTGCAAAGACAGCGGGAGCTGGGTTCTATTATCTACGGAACGAGTTCGCGTTGCTTGATCACGCTATCCAGAGATATGCTATCGACTTCCTGCTGAAGAGGGGTTATGCACTCATTGAGCCTCCATATATGATACGGAGAGCAGCATACGAGGGCGTTACAGATCTTGCGGACTTTGAGAACGTGATGTATGCAATC
>CAZZFH010000448.1:0-2153 GCA_964653295.1 uncultured Candidatus Bathyarchaeia archaeon
GTCCGCTCTACCATTCGTATGGTCTCAGATGCCTTCCCGAAGTTGTTTCTGCCTGAAGCTTTATGGTGGGATATTGTTCCTCTTACTCCTGCACTTTCACAGATTTCTATGAATTCGTTTGTTGCTTCGATAAGCTTGTTGCCTTCACAACGCATATGCGAACTATATAGACCTCCATGTTTCGCGACCACTTTTGTTAGTTCTATTAGTTCGCTCGTTAGTGCGTTTCTTCCTGGTGCGTATGATAGACCAGTGCTCAACCCTAATGCGCCATCTTTCATAGCCCCATCGAGAAGAGACTTCATTTCATTCATCTCATCCTCTGTTGGAGATATTTTCTCGCCGCCTTCTCCTTCCGCTCCCATTGCACAACTTCTTAGTGATCCATGTCCTACTAGGGTTGCGATGTTAATGCCGATGCCTTTATCCTCAAGTCTACTCATCCAGTCGCCCAATGTAAGCCAGTCGATCTTCTCATCATATTCAAGGCTAAAACTTCGGCGCGTTACTTTCTTCAATACATATTCCCTGTAACTTTCTGTAAGGGGGGCTACAGATGAACCACAGTTACCTGTTAATTCAGTAACAAGACCCATAGCTAGGCAGTTCTCTGCATTGTTATGGTACAATATAGTGGAGTCTGAATGGGAGTGGAGGTTTATGAAGCCTGGGCAGACAATTAACCCATCTGCATCTATTGTTTTTTCGGTTTGTTTCAGCGGCAATGGACTTATCTTCGCGATCCTTCCATCAGCGATACCTATATCAGCTTTGAACCAAGGATTCCCTGTTCCGTCAAGTATATGTCCATTCCTTATGACTATTTCATAGTCCAACTTTTTCATCCGAAACTAAATAACTTTTTATATATATATATTCTTTCCCGTAAAATCGCTTTATTGAAGAAAGGATATAGATATAAGCAACTTCTTATAATTTTAAAAAGGTGTTTAGATTGAGTCTAAAAGCAAAGATAGAGAAAATTTCAGAGAGTCTTGAAGGTACCTTAGGAGTCGCCGTCAAAAATCTAAGGACGGGAGAGGAGTATCTATTCAATGCGGATGAGAGCTTCTATTTTGCCAGCGTCTACAAGTTACCGGTTCTCGTGCAACTCTATCGACAGGTAGAGAATGGAAAGATCGATCTTGACGAGAAACTCGTGATGACCAAGTATGCATGGCGTAGAGGCTCGGGCGTACTTAAGGAACTCACTCCAGGGCTGGAGATGACGGTAAGGGACTATAGGACCTTGATGATGGCCATAAGCGACAACGTGGCTGCCCAAATATGTGCCTGCCTCGTTAGGAACGAGAACACTAACAATACAATGAAGGAGCTGGGGCTGAAGAATACGATCGTTGGTCATAGCTGGATACCAAATCAAGCGGGCAATGTCACAACGCCTAGGGACATGATGGTGCTACTCGAAAAGATCTATAAAGGTGAAGCTGCTTCCAAGAACTCCTGTAACGAAATCGTTGAACTAATGAAGAAGTGCCATACGGGAGGGAACAGGATCAGGAAGTACCTTCCAAAGGACGATGTCAAGGTAGCCCACAAGACAGGGACGATAAGTGGCGTCGTCAACGATGTAGGGATAATATTCCCAAAAGAGAACGAGCCATTCATTGTCTGCGTCTTTACCAAAGGCATCAAAGGCTGGGATGATGGATATGCAAAGTGGGCCGAGGGCGGCGGAATCACAAAAGGTGAGGAAGCTATCGCAAAAGTAGCAAAAAACGCATACGATCACTTCATAAATAATTAGAAAAAGGTGGTTTCAATGAACATTAAAGTTGAAGTAAAGAATATGGCTCAAGGTCTTAAAGGTACGTTTGGTCTTGCTATAAAGAACATGGTAACCGGTGAGGAGATTCTGTGGAATGAGGACGAAGGTTTTCCTTTTGCCAGCGTCGTAAAGGTTAATTTACTAGTTGAGCTCTTCAGGCAAGTGGACGAGGGAAAGATCAGACTAGATGACAAGCTTATAATGAGCGAATTGATTAAGGCTCCCGGCTCTGGTATCCTCCAACTACTCACTCCAGGTCTTGAGATGAGTGTAAAAGACACTTCATCATTAATGATGTTAATAAGCGATAATACTGCTACCGACATGATCTTTAATCGTATTGGTAAAAACAACGTAATTAGAA
>CAZZFH010000449.1:0-2152 GCA_964653295.1 uncultured Candidatus Bathyarchaeia archaeon
CGGAATGCCCGGGATGATGTAGGAGGAGACAAGAATGACATACTATACAACAGAAGGCGGACAGCAGGTAATAGTCCTTAAAGAGGATACAGATAGACAGCGTGGACGAGATGCAAGAAGAAGCAATATGATGGCAGCGCAGATCATCGCAGAGATTCTCAAAACCACATTAGGTCCAAGGGGCATGGATAAGATGCTTATCGACAGCCTGGGTGACATCACAATTACGAGTGATGGAGCCACGGTACTCGAGGAGATCGATGTACAGCATCCGGCAGCCAAGATGATGATCGAGGTCGCAAAGACCCAGGACAAGGAGGTCGGTGATGGAACCACTACAAGCGTTCTACTAGCAGGAGCTCTATTAGAAAAAGCAACCGAGCTACTCAACGAGAATATTCACCCAAGCATCATCATAAACGGTTATCAGGTAGCAAGCGAGAAAGCCCTAGAGGCACTGGAGAAGGTATCCATCGATGTAAGCATGGATGATCTTGAGACCCTCATGAAGTTAAGCAACACGAGTATGAGGAGCAAGGCAGTAACAAACGCAAGGGACCATCTGAGTCAGGTTGTTATCGAAGCCATCAAGCAAATAATCGAGAAACGAGACGGCACCATCATCGCAGACGTGGATAACGTCCAGATCGTGAAGAAGGAAGGCCGGAGCCTATCTGAGACAGAGCTAGTAAAGGGCATCATAGTGGACAAGGAAGTTGTTCATGCGGGTATGCCTAAGAAGATCAGGGGCGCTAAGATCGCTCTTCTGGATACTCCATTGGAGGTAAAGAAGACCGAGTTCGACGCTGAGATCAGGATAACCAGCCCCGACAGCATCAAGGCCTTCCTAGACAGCGAATCGGACATGCTCAAGAAGAAAGTAGATCAGGTGGTCGCGACAGGCGCTAACGTGGTCTTCTGCCAGAAAGGCATCGACGATATGGCTCAACACTATCTAGCTAAAGCAAATATACTTGGCGCAAGGAGTGTCAAGAAATCCGATATGGAGAAGCTAGCCAAGGCCACAGGAGGTAAGGTTGTTAACAATTTAGCTGACCTGAGAACCCAGGATATGGGAGTTTGTGGATTGGTCGAGGAGAAGAAGGTCGGCAACGACAAGATGATCTTCGTCGAGGAGTGCAAGGACCCACAGGCAGTAGCCATATTCATCCGTGCAGGCTTGGAGAGGATGCTCGACGAGGCGGAACGCTCACTGAATGATGCTCTCCATGTTATCGCTGATGTTGCTGAGGTGCCTCAGATGGTAGCAGGTGGTGGCGCGATTGAGATGGAGATAGCGAAAGCGGTTCGTGAATACGCGGCACAAGTCGGTGGGCGAGAGCAGCTAGCTATTGAGGCATTCGCAGAGGCATTGGAAGTCATCCCAAGAACACTAGCTGAGAATGCAGGGCTAGATATCTTAGACACCATGGTCGCCTTAAAGGCTGCACATACAAAGAAAAAAGGTATGTATATGGGTGTTAATGTCTTCGACAAGGGAGTCATTGACATGCTAGCCGAAGGCGTGGTCGAGCCAAAGGTGGTCAAGGAACAGGCAATCAAGTCCGGTATCGAGGTAGCATCCATGATCCTCAGGATCGATGATGTGGTTGCGGCCAAGAGTGGCGGCATGGGTGGCCCAGGTGGTCCACCCGGCGGAATGCCAGACGATATGGACATGTAGTGTCCCAAACCCACTTTTGTGCGCGCAGTATAATATGAGTTTGAGTTATTACTAAATTATTTTTTCTTAGGTTTTCCGCTAAATTTACGGATACGCTCGCTAGCTCGCGCATCCTCCTTGTCCATTTCATCCTGAAAACCTCTCATCATGTCACATTTTTCACATAGTAAATGCACAAGGGTATAAGGGTCATCAGAATGAATCTGATCCACGATAATCACCTGAGTCAAGTCTTTTCCTTGGTAGATTTTAGACTCTACTTCAATCTGGGATCCACACCGAACACAATGAGTTCTTACAGTGATCTTTTCATCGCTCATAAATGTCAAATAAGAATTATAGATTGTCGTTATTAAATTGAATTTAAATTAAAACATTATACCGGTTCTAAGGTTTGTGCTTTGCACGCGCGACTAGTCAAAGTTATCATCTATGTCAAGGAATCCCTTGTTTCTCAAGAGAGAAGCC
>CAZZFH010000450.1:0-2151 GCA_964653295.1 uncultured Candidatus Bathyarchaeia archaeon
CCGATAGCCAAGGTAAAAGGCTACGCAGATGAGCGCCCATTCTCCTACCATGAGGAACTGGGGATTGATGCCGCTGAGTTCAAACAAGTAATGCCTGATAAAGAACAGGTAGTAGAGAGCCGAGAAATTTATCAAGGCTACAGTGGATAGCCGTTCTCCAACGGTGTGACTCAGGTATCTGAGGTAGCTGTTGGGGTTGTTGGCTCCAAGACCCGTCAACGCCATAACTGATGTGAGCGCTGTTGATAGGATTATTATGTTGTTTACTGGCTCTGCGAGACCCGCCCTTAGGATTGGAGTCAGTATGCTAAGGTATGGGTTGTTCTGTATTGAGGCTTCCAATGTAGGGTACAGTGTCAGCCATGTTTGGCTACCCAAGTAACCAACCATCAAAATGTATAGGCTGGTGGCTATGGGCTCAAACAGGTGATTAATCTCTCGGACAGAGACAGACACAATCTTCTGGACCAAGGAGAGTAGAGATGAGTAGAGGAGAAAAGCCATGATAGGTTTCACCCAGATGGGCACCGCAGACCAATCAGCCAAGAAATAAAGTGTTGCTGTGATGCTCAGGGTGTTTAATCCCTCTGATAGTGGCTCGATTATATCCCCTACAAGCATGTGATCTATGAACATGGAGGCGTAACGCAGTATTAGCAGTGATAGCAGTGGTATCCCTAGGAAGCTGATGTCCAGCTGAGAACCGAGCCCCAGAAAATCCAGTGGAATAGTGGTCTTCTGGAGCACAAGAAACCAGACAGTCAAGATTACGGCTACAAACCATGCAACTGTGGGTGCCGCTATCTCCCTAACTGATTTCTGCATCCAATGCCTCCCTGTATCGCCTCATGGCTTTATAGAACCTAGTATAATGGTCCCTGTTTATCATATGTAGGCTGTAGTTTGCTTCCTCAAACAAATAGACCAACTCCCTTAGGGGCTCGTGGGTCTCCTCCGGGGTAAGCTCCTTCAGATGATTGTACAATTCCCGCGCAGTATAATTGTCCTTGACTCGCTCAAACTGCTCTTTGGCTTCCTTGAAGCGGTTATTGAAGAGCCTGATTATCTCATCACGGTACTCGACTATCTTTATTGGGAGGCTGGTCTGGAGTTTTTCGGCTCGGTTCACTAGTTTAAGCTCGTGAACACCAAGCTCGAAGCTTGTGGAGAATGAGACAACGCCATTCTCGTCAGTTAAACCAGTATGCAGCTCATTCTCTCCAATAAGGAAAGTGAGCCTTTGCTCAGGCATGGTGTCGTCTTCTGTTGTGACCATCCTCCCCTCTATCAATAACTCAGATGTATCCCAGACCGGGGGAAGCCCAATATCAACCAGTGGAAGCCTCAAAGATAATCTATGTGAGCCGTTCTCGTCTACTACCTCAGGAGCCATAGCCTCTTGGACAACCTTTCGCCTGTCTCTGAGATAGATTACCCCAGCAACCCCACCGATCATCAAGATTAATGCAGCCAAGGGCAATAATGGGAACTGGTTGGGGGCTATTACATTGATTACTTGGCTAGTTGAGGCAGATAGATAGTCTCCCTGCCCAGCATAGTATGCTCTTAGGGTTAATTGCCCCTTGTCTCGGGGAAGTTTTAGGCTGATATCTGCCTCGCCTAATGGGTTGGTCTGGACGAGTTTTCCGGATGTTTGATTATTTCTCCTATAGGTTATGTTCACCTTCTGATTACCAAGCGGTTGCCCAGTGTCGTCCAGTAGCGTCACCGAGACATCTATGCTTGTATCGCCTTGGGCGGAGTTTGGAGAAACAAGCGTTAGTTTGGTCTCTGCTTTCACGTTGGCATATGAGTTTTCTCTTTCATCCACACTCGGGATGGTTATGCTCATGAGTGTTGGACCCAAAGGGGTCTCAGGGGGGATACTCTGGGTAATGAAAAACTCCCCATCCTCATTGGTTACGGTACTGGACTCTTTTCCAAGCAGGCTCAATGTGATGGGCTCATTTACCCCCGGAATACCAGCAGCATGCACTCTTCCACGGATAGTCGATCTCTCGCCCCGGGTCAACGAGGTCTCAACAGGTAGAGTAACCTGATAGGGCACAGAACTAATTGACACCGAGGCCGTTGAGCCATAAGCATACTCTGCCCCATCCCAGCTATACGTGATCTCAACGACCCCCTCTG
>CAZZFH010000451.1:0-2134 GCA_964653295.1 uncultured Candidatus Bathyarchaeia archaeon
TGGAAGCACATCACCCGGGTCTCGGTGTATTTTGCTAATCCCCTTACATGAGCCGCTATTTGGTTAGCTAACTCCCTAGTAGGAGCTACAATTAGTCCCTGTGTCGATGAATCACTGATATCCACCAAGGTCATCATGGGTATGCTGAAAGCAGCTGTTTTCCCTGTACCTGTCTGTGCCTGCCCAATGATGTCTCTCCCCTCTAGGAGAAGCGGTATAGCCTCTATCTGGATTGGCGTCATCTCACGGTAGCCCATCTTACGTATTCCCTTCAATATCTCTGGGCTTAGGGGAAGCTCATCAAAGCGGCTCACATTTCTTCCCCTTTGAGTATCATTGGCAGCGTAAAAGGGTACTTTAATAACAATAGTGGATATACCCGGGTTTCCTCGGAAATAATACATCAATCAGCCGCTGATGATCCTTTCTGAAGTAGAAATCAGGATACATATACTCCAGCTCCTCCCTACTACGGTAGCCAAGGAATAGCTGAATCGAGACATATGGGTTCATCCCTAGGACTCTCTTTGCCTCTGGCACCTCCTCAACCGAGACCAGCCTCCCATCCTCAAACCTCAGACTAATCGCGTATTTCCAGAAATTCATCATCAGCTCCTTTGATAACCCTTTGAACTCAGAGTTCTCCAGCCTTCTCTCCAATACTGGGCCAAGCTTCTCAAGGAACCCCCGAGGGTCCAGTATCTTTACCTGCCAAGCATAAATCTTACTCTTATCTGCCCCAAACTCGAAAAGGTACTTGGAGAACTCATCCTCATAACTAAGCTTGGATAATATCTTGGTTAAACACTGTTTCTCTGCCTCGGCTCTGATAATCCCAGCAATATACCGACTATGACTCTTGTCCTTCACCGCCAATTCCTTGATAACAAGAGTCTCCTTCGACTCAGCCCACCATCTATAATAAGCCACCATCTCATCACCATCAAGGATCACGGTTCCTTTGTACGCCTCTGCCCCATAGGTTCCGGTTTCCTCCTGCATACGCCAAATCGCGTCTGTCCTAATGCTATGAACAAAATAATTGCTCTGGGTAATCTCCAGAAGCCCTTGAGCCTCCTCTATATCGCTCGACTCAAACGGTCGGGTGGTTAATTTTGATCCCTTTGGGAGCTTTGACACATCGATGGTTGAGATATAATCCAGCTCAACAGCATACTGATAGCCAAACTGTCGATAAAAATAAGGAATACCCGCCAAGGCACAGAGATCATATCCTTTTTCACGTGCGTATTCATCGAACTTCTCATTCAGGATATACTGGAGCCTTTTACGCCTATACTCTGGATCGGTTCCCACGCACCCCATCTCGGCTACCTTCAACTCCACCCCATCGAGGCTCCATATCTGTGGGATTAACACAAGCCCAGCCACAGCTTTCTCCCCATGCTTCACTATAAAATAATCCTCATGGGTCATCCCAGGATGTTTCTCAACAAATCTTCTCACAATGGTGGCTACGTCCTCGCCTTTGAATGCAGCATCCATCACATCATATAACTGCTCATAATCCCCGGCTGATTCTGGTTTAAAAAATTTATAACCCGCACTCATGAACCATGAATATAATATTCTGTTTAAAAAAGATGTTAGTTATACAAAGAAGTATAGAAATCCATAAACAGTTACGACGCACAGGGTAGTAAGAGTGGGACAAATATGACCGATAGCCGCAACCAAGAATCACCCAATATAGATGAAGAATATTAGGAGAAAAAGATAATCGAGAAAATGAGCCATATCTCATCCGAGCTAGCCCATGATCTAAGGAGCCCCCTCCAGACGATCCAAAACGCAGTCTACCTACTCGAAAGAAACCCGGATAACATTCAGCTATTCACAATGGTACGCCAAAGCCTATCCCAGGCAACAGAGATACTTGACTCCTTCAGAGACTATTACAAGGCGCATATCCTTCAGCGAATCGAGGTTGATCCTGTAAAGGTGGTTGATCTCGCCTTCTCTGATCTGGAAATCTCCGATAACATAACTGTTACACGTGAGGCGGGTGAGGTGAAACCCATCAGTATTGATCCCTCGAAGATGGCATTGGCTATCAGGAAGCTCTTAAAAAACGCCATCCAGGTCATGCCCGAGGGAGGAGAACTCTATGTTA
>CAZZFH010000452.1:0-2103 GCA_964653295.1 uncultured Candidatus Bathyarchaeia archaeon
CCCGGCTACCCGGGTAGCCAAGTCGTTGAACTCAGCTGATGCCTGCAGGACTGCCTCCTGAACATCAGGTGGTAGAGCCTGAAAGGCATCTTCGCTGCACGCTACGTAGTTCACCATTGCCAAGGGAAACAACGTAGAGAAGTAACTGGTGACCTCCCATAGGGATATGCCTACGTAACCCTCAGGCAAGTACTGAGCCCCATCGAAGAGGTTTGTCTTCAAAGCTAAGTAGAGATCTGCCTGCGACATTACCTCTCCTGCGATATCGAGCTTTTTCAGCGCCTCCGCTGCCATAGTGCTCCAGGTTCGGATCTTCTTACCCTTCATTGATTCCAGCGTATCATAAGGTTCTCGCCCTGCGATACCCTGATCACACGACAGTTCTACCACTCCAGCCAACAGACGTATATTCCAGTCATCATAGAGAGTTGCGTACTCCTCGTCGAGAAAGGGGCGCAGTGCGAAGTAGTCATCTCTTGTTGTGAACACCATCTCAGGTTGTAGGATGCCCATGGCTGGGGCGTCCCGAGTCGTATAACCTGGCCAAGTGAAGAACGATTCGACAGTACCCGTTTCCCCACAAACACGGAGCATATCAGCATCCTTATGACCGAGGGCGCCTACTGGGTACAGCGTCACTTTGAGTTGGCCATCGGTGGCAGCATAAACCATATCAGCCCATATCTGCTCCAAATGGTACATGTAGCGCTCCTCCACGTTACAGCTATGATGGCGCCACTCAATGACTTCAGTATCAGCCGGGGTTGCTTCTTCCGGAGCCTGGCCGGGAGTTGCCGGTCCAGCGCAGCCAAGTACTGCCACTGCTACCAGTACTACGAGAAGGCCAATACTCACGAACTGGGTCTTTACCTTCATTTTCCTTTTTCCTCCTGTTGTTCTCATCGATTTGGTCCGTAGTGGGATCCTCAAAGGATCAGGGCCATCCCTCTTCGTGGGCTACCAGTTCACCCTATCTCAATTACCGTCACCTCCTTCTCTTTCCGAATTGGCAGATGATCACGGCACAGCAATTGGCGCTTCTAGAATAGTCCCAGACCCTGGGAGAAATCTGCTTGTCTTGCACATCAGAAGGTCTACACCACATCTACGCTGCTTGGGGCGTTGCTATAAGAAAAGACTATGGCTCGCCCCATACGTTCTTGAGCAGATTCAGAGTATTGGCACCCAATATCTTCTTGATCCCGGCTTCCGAGTATCCTCGTCCTGCTAACCTTTTTGTAAGTTCGGGCAAGAAGAGTATGCTATCTACGCCTTCTGGATACTTCGCATCATAGTCAACACCTTCACCAATTTCCGGGTTATCAGCCTTCCACTTGGCGAGGTTATCTCTTGTCATAAATGGAAAGAAATCAAAACCCAGGCCAACGTGGTCTATTCCTACGAGATTGACTACATAGTCAATCATATCCAGGTAGTCATCAAGGGTTGCAGAGCCGTCTCTCTTGATGAATGTCGAAAAGACGTTCAAGCTCATGACTCCACCTTTGTCCGCCAATGCCTTGATCTGCTCATCTGTTTTGTTTCGCACTGTATCACATGAAGCTCGAGGGTTACAGTGAGTGAAAGCGATGGGCTTCTGCGAACACTCAATAGCTTCCGTAGTAGTCCTGTCTCCGGTGTGTGATACATCTATCAAAATACCCAGTTCATTCATCCTTTTTATGACTTCGATGCCGAATCTGCTTAGCCCGGAGTCGGTTCGTTCACCAGAGCCATCGCCAACCCAGTTTCTACGTTGATAGGTTAGCTGCATCACCTTGATTCCAAGCTTGTGGAAGACATTCAAGAAGTCTACGTTGTTCTCGATAGGCCTTGTGGTCTGAAATCCCAGTATTATCCCGATCTTGTTCAGCTTCTTGGCTGTCTCAATATCCGCGCTTGTATTAACCGGCATAATGATGTCGCTATACTGTCTGAATCCTTGATACCAAGAGGCTATCCGTTCAAATACGTTGTAGAAACTGGCCGAGTCATCCCCCGCTATGCTTGCGTGTACAGCTGTCACACCTGCCTCACGCATCTTCTCCAAATAGTCGCGATTTGTTGGCGCGTAGCTTGACGCCCACAAAGAGTCTATGATTA
>CAZZFH010000453.1:0-2098 GCA_964653295.1 uncultured Candidatus Bathyarchaeia archaeon
TAGGAAGCGATTAGGGTCCACACCGTCCATCTTTTCTCACCATATTTTGCCGCAAGGAAACCTCCGAGAGGGGCAGCAACTAGTCCCATCAACGTATTGGCACTTGTAAGTATTCCCCTGAAGGCCACATCCCATCCCTTGGTGTCTGAGAGCCAGACGTTCATGAACGCACTGTTCATGCTTATCCCCATGCTACGTACAGCCCCGAAGATTAGGAAAAGGAGCATACCTGTTGTGAGTAGCTTGGTTGCCTGTCCCTTGCTCTCCTCCGCCGACTGAGTGCTCACGTCCTCGCTTGGGATATACTTGATGAACTGGACAGCAATGGCTCCCAGTAGTAGTGGAGCTACCCAGAATAGGTAGACCTGCCTCCATTTGAACGCGAATGATGATACTAGTAATGCTAGACTCATAGGTCCCAGTGTCATTCCGAGTGTTCCACCTGCGCCATGGAGTCCAAGGGCTTTTGGTCTGTCTTTTGGCTTGAAGAGGAATGTGGTGAAGCTGTAGGAAGCTGGATGATATATTGTTGTGTTGACTATCAATAGGCTTAATCCAAGTATCAAAGTGACTGGCCCTGTTGCAGTGTACACTAGAAGAGCCCCTGAAATGGCTACAGTTATACTCAGGAGTATCATTTTCTTTGCTCCAATCTTGTCCGCAACCAGCCCGACGGGTATGCTTAGAAGGGCAGAGCAGAGACTGGGGATGCTGGCGATTAACCCAAGGTCCTGATTTGTTAATCCGAACTCGGTTATGAACTCAGGGTAAAGTGTCGGAGCGATTGCTGCGAATACGTGCGTTAGTGTGTGTGTGAAAGCCATAACGACTAATCCGTAGCTGAGCCACTCCCAGCGCCCATTTGATTTATCCAAATAAGTTCACCTAAATGATACACGTAAGCCTTGTACCAACGTATTTAAACTGAGTCTCTCCGAAATCTTATACATAGCCAATCCTGTGAATATGCCATGATCACCCGAGAAGAATCACTGGCTCTAGTCAAGGAACATGTGAAAAACCGGAACCTAGTAAACCATATGATAGCTGTAGGAGCCATAATGAAAGGACTCTCAGAGCACTTTGGAGAAGACCCGGAGCTTTGGGAGGCAGTTGGCATACTCCATGACGTGGATTATGAGAGCTTTGGCGATGATTTCAGCAAGCATGGCGCAAAATCAGCGGAAATGGTAAAAGACTTGTTGCCTGAGGATGGCATCAATGCTATTCTAAGGCATAACCCGCTTACTGGGAATATGGCTGAGACACGGTTTGATATCTCACTTCTCGCCGCAGATGGGATTTCGGGGATGATCGTGGCCAACGCATTGGTGAGACCAACCAAACTAGAGGGCATGAAGGCTAAGAGCATCAAAGGAAGAATGAAGGACAAGTCCTTTGCGAGGCAGGTAAGCCGCGAGAATATCATGAGATGCGAAGAGATAGGTCTGACCTTCAGCGAGTTTGCCCAGATATCCATCAAAGCAATGCAGAGCGTAGCAGCGGAAATAGGATTGAATTAAAGTGATAGACCCAGAGAGACAGCGACACAGGATCACCCGCATCATAGCGGCAACACGATTCCCATTCGTAGACCAGCCTGAAGACAGCTGGCCACCCTGCTACAAGACCATTGTGAATGATGGTGAGAGGCGATTCGGGTTGTTAGCTCCATGGGGAGAGGTAGTTTACCCAAGTATTGTAATTCTCAACTGTGATGGAGGAGTGCAGGAGCTTGGGATGGTTGAGGCAGCAGAGAAGGTTACACCTGAGAGGGCTAAGCTTTGGCAGTTCCTCAGCGATTCGGCAAGTGTTGGTCGGAAGGTCAAGAAGCTCTTTGTCTATGTGCCTAATGGTTTTGAGGAGAAGGCTTTGGGGATTCTTGAGGGGAACGATATCGAGTATGATGGCTTGAGAGGTTATAGTATTGTGGATGGTTGGTTGAAGATTCATCCAATTAAGACTCATGATAGTCCACACGACCATCGTTAACTTTTTTTGTTTTATTTTTCTACCCGCATATACTAAATACGGGAAATACTATCCAACATCGAAGAATATGACTTATGAGCTTCTCATCAAGAACGGCAAGATAATA
>CAZZFH010000454.1:0-2093 GCA_964653295.1 uncultured Candidatus Bathyarchaeia archaeon
ACCACAACGAGGCGACGACGAAGAGATCGCCAGCCTGGTAGACGACGTCGACGTAATCCTGGCTACAAGGCTCCCATCGTGAAGGACAGGGTGACGGGGCACAACCCGGTGATATCGCTATACAGCGCGTATCACCACCCCAGATACTGGGATGAAGAGTAGAACTATCTAGGCATGCAGCCTTCCACCAGTTTTTTTTAGGAGGGTGGATTTTGGCTTGGTTTAAGGGGTTGACGGATATTTGGCGGCGTTTTCAGGTTGCTTCAGGGTGTGTGTTGGTACTGGATTGCTACTGAATGGCTTGAACTGGGGGAATGGAGCGTTTTTGCGGTTCCATTTTGCGGGGGCTCGATTTTTTGGTGTGATTGGGAGAGCAGATGGGAGATATCTCTAGTAGGGGTGGAGTTCGAATCTAACAAGCGCTAGAATAATGGAGGCGGTTCATTTTCCACTCATTGGTGCACGCGAGCGTAGATCGAAAGACCTTTCTCGGCGTTAAGGAAAGCTTCTGTCATGTTAGAGAAAATTTTAGACGAGGTGAACGAGGCCAACAGGAGCCGGAAGACGATCTCAAAGATGGAGCCGGGGGAGGTCGACCAATTCCTTTCACACTCCAGAGTGGGGAGGATCGGCATGTCCCTTGAGGATGACCCCTACGTGGTCCCCGTCGGCTACTGCTAAGATGATGGTGAGATTTTCTTCCATTCCTGTTTCAGCGGGTTGAAGATGAGGAGCATGGCCCGAGACCCTGACGTATGCTTCCTAGTCGACGAGTCTCTCTCGGACGGCTCCATGTACAAGAGCGTGATCGTCAGAGGGTCCGTGGAGATAATGGACGGAGAGAGGATGCTGCCATATCTACAGAGCCTCATTAACAAGTACAGGGTCCCCGTGGGCTTCGAAGAGTACATCAGCAGGCCTGGGCGGAGCAGAGAAAAGGAGATGGCCGTGGTAAGGGTATGTGTGATCACCCCCGAGGAGATCACCAGCAGGAAGATGATGCGGGCCTGAGTTGCGCACCAGAATCATTCTCCGCGCGACAAATTACTGAGCTGCTTTATTCACTCGGATGCCGATTCCAGTGAAGCGCGCGTAGCAGAATCCGAACGCCATAAAAGCAACATCCTATCTAAGGAAGGCATGACACCACCGATATCCATGATCGTCGCAGCGATTCTGGGCCTCGCCCTGGGCTATTCAGGGCGCAGGTGGTGGCTCTCGGGCATTGTTACAGGTACCTTATTGACCCTTTATGGTATGTCTGGACGCCCCGAGGGCATAATTCTGGTAGTCGTGATGGTGGCTATATTCTTCCCTCTTTTCTTCTCTATCGGAGGGCTGGCCAGCATGATCGGCCAAATCTTTAGGCAATGGATAGGATCCTAGAGCGGCGCTCTCTCTTGATATCATAAATTTACTCGCGCGCCTTATCATACTATAACTATATACTAGTAAATCTGTGTGGGTTCCCCACGTTTGTCGTTCTACTGTTCTGTGCGCAAAAAGAATATTTCTAAATAACCTAGCGCGTGAATGAAAGATTATATAATCATCTGGGTTAATGACGAATGGAGGTATAAGAAATAATTCCTAATAATATTACAAAGAACCACATTCTTCAAGCGATAGTAGAAATTGAGGAACAGAGTACTCCCACACAGCGAGAAGCTGTTCGATACTTTCTAGAACATCAAGGAAAATATTATCCTCCTAAATATGTGATTTCCATCGCAAACAAGTATGCCAATGGATCAGAACTATCCTCAACTGAATTCTCAGCAGGGGATGAAACAAACAAATTTTTGGAGAAATTAGGATTCGTAATTATCCAAGCTTCTACGTTACATCCTGGGAATATTTGGATCGAAAAAACATACTTGAGAGGTCGAAGACATAAAGAAGAAGGCGAGCTTGCTCTTGGTAAAGCTTTGATTTCCCCTCAAAAAAGTCGAGGGGGTGCTAATATCTATCGAAATATGACCCTGATAAAAAAAGGGGATATTGTATTACATCTTGTTGATAACCAGAATATTGCAGGCGTTTCAAAGGTTAGTGAAGAACATGATGCAAACCCGGATTTTATGTTTAACCGA
>CAZZFH010000455.1:0-1437 GCA_964653295.1 uncultured Candidatus Bathyarchaeia archaeon
TTCTCACCCACAACCTCTAATCCAGCTTCCAGTATCGCCGGGTTATGTGCCACAAGCATCAATGGTTTACGCGTGAGTTCATCTGCTTTTTTCACTGCATCAGCATATTTCTGAGGATCTCCACTGGTACATCTGATGTTTAGCATATCCAGCGTCAGATCCATCCCAATGTAATTGTATGCGAAGTCATTCAAGACGTGAACCCTTGTCTCGAATTCCTCGTCGCTCATCTCGTCGGTGACATCAATGGCGATCGCGGGCTGATGGAAGTAGGTGAAATCATGTCTATAGAGAACGTACTCACCGCCTATAGTGATAGCGTTCTCCCCAACCCCAACCTCCACAGCTTTAACAGCGGGCTTCAGCAAACCCCAAAGCTCCGCGAAGTTATCAGCGTATTTCGCCTCAAGAAGGGGCGTACACTCCTCAAGAGTCGCCTCCCTGTTTACTAGTTTGGCGGCGAAGGCCATGCAGTTTGTTTCTCCGCATTCCTTGCAGCTTGTTCCAGGTAGGAGTTTGTAGATCTCTATTGGGCTGAGTTCTTTCGCCGGCATCTTAGCTACCTCCTACCGTTATGCTTACCCAGTCAGTTGACTCATTCGGTTTTTCTCCCTTCATTAAGCCGTCTATCATCACCTTGAGTGCGTTTACTGCTGCGGGGTGCATCATCATGAAATAGTCTATTCCGGTTAGCAGTAGGGTCTGGCCTGTTATTGTTTCCCATATTGGTCCACGCAGTTCTCTTGGGTCAAACTCTGGTCCCATCTTCATCCAAGCCTCACGGGCTGCCCAAGCGTTAGTGGTTCCACTGGACATCGGGTGATTTAACTCAGGGTCTCCCTTGAGAGCGGCTAACCTGCATCTTTCCATTACTGTGAATGCGTAATCTAGTCCGTATCCCAGTGCTGCAGTGGTGGTATCCATGATTATTTTGTTCTTGGGTACAAAGTCGTAGAGTTTCCTGTTTAGTTCTCTTGCCTTGTTGACGTCCATGCTTGTGAAG
Organism: uncultured Candidatus Bathyarchaeia archaeon; assembly: GCA_964653295.1. GTDB lineage: Archaea > Thermoproteota > Bathyarchaeia > TCS64 > TCS64 > RBG-16-57-9. The sequence goes on from CAZZFH010000455.1 coordinate 1,004, forward strand.
GCGATTACTGTGTTGTCGTGATCCCGGATCATTTTTCCGGATTTCTCTATATCCATATCCAGTGTAACTGAGTTAATCAAGAGGTTCTCACCCTCGATCTGCTCAGAGATTGCAGTAAAGACTTTGAGGTCCTTCTGTGGATCACCACAGCCACCTATGCTAACGGGTACATCTACTGCTTGAAGCACATTCTCAACAGTTTTTACAGCCGCCTTTGGTGACGCATCCTCTATCAAAGGGTCGATTGTGAGCAAGTGTACGTTAATCATCTCTGCTCCATACTTATCGACACAGAGCCTCGCCCATTCACCTACATCATTCAAAACTGGACGGAAATGCATCTTGACAGCCTTGGATAAGGGTACCTTTGGCCAGTCAAAGACATCCATAGCTAAAACAGGTCTATTCTTGGGTTTGACTTGGAAATTATAATA
>CAZZFH010000455.1:1447-2091 GCA_964653295.1 uncultured Candidatus Bathyarchaeia archaeon
TCTGACCACCAAGCACATATGATTTTCCCCGAGTTCCCCCTTCAGACTTTGTTGCTCCAAGTTTTACCTCAACTACCTCACCAGAGTAACCACCATGGGGGATGCTGGTCTTTGCTGGAATCAATTCTGTAGGCAAGACCCTAGGAGGAGCTACCTGTGTTACCTGTTGAGGTTGGACAACCTGTGGAGAATATCCCGTGGTTGGAATAGCTCCTCCGCCTAATAGATATGTCAACCTGTTTGTTGAGTCTCTTATCTGGGCGAACTCGAAAGCCATCCTGCTCATTACACCGGGGTTTATCCCCCCACCTCCACCGGTCCCGAGGTCTAACTCGATCTCTTCGAACTCGATATCAACGTCTTGGAGCTCGATCTCCTGGAACTTGGCTAGGCGCTCAAGTATATCTGCGCTAATGGGTAGGTTTATTTTCTTTTCCTTGGGCATCTGGATTACTCCTTCTCTGCCTTTATGATTAGTTTCTCTGCTTTGATCTTGGCGTTCTTCAATATGATCTTGAATGCGACTCCCTGAGGCAATCCCTGAATGGGTAATGCGCCTGCAGGAAGCTCAAGAGAAGGTACAGTGAATCCAGTCATAGGCATTTGTTGCTGAGCATACTGTTGGGGCACCTGTGCTTGTTCTG
>CAZZFH010000456.1:0-2088 GCA_964653295.1 uncultured Candidatus Bathyarchaeia archaeon
CCGAATGCAAGTGCTGGTAGTATATGGGATAATAGCTGTTCAGCAGTCATGGCATGGACATTACCGTTAGAGATAACAGTCTGCACCCAGCCATTCTTCTCCTTACGAACGCTTTGATATATCTTGCCATCATTAGATGAGATATAGATTGTACACTCATTATTCTTCATATTTCATCACCCTCTCCAGTTAAATTTATCATAATTGGATTGCGCCGCTTAAGATATGATTTTAAACCCAATTATATACAAAGCGTAATCGAAGACCTATGGTCCTATTCATTTACTCTCATGAATCTGACCACAAACGAAGCAATATGGAGAAAATAGCTCATTTGAGACCATTTTGGGCTGTAATAATTGCCGCTCTATTCATCGTAGGGTACATAGCTTACCCTAAGGAGGTAGGTCCAGATGATACCGATCAAAATTCCACCCTGACGGTTGATACGGTCACTGATATCGATGGGAACGTCTACAAGACGGTTAAGATAGGAAACCAGGTCTGGATGGTTGAAAATCTTAGAACAACTAGATTGACTGATGGTCAAATCATCCTATATGAGCCAGATAATTTGGACTGGGCTAATCTGAGAACTCCTGGTTATTGCTGGTCAAACAACGATCTTTCAAATACAGATATGGGTGCATTGTATAATTGGTATGCAGTAGATACTGGAAAACTGGCGCCAATTGGATGGCATGTTCCAACTGAAGATGAATGGAAAATACTTGCCGACACATTGGGTGGGGAGAGTGTTGCCGGCGATAAACTGAAAGAGATCGGGTTTACCACTTGTTGGGCTGGCCAACGAACAGACGATGGTACTTTTAATTGCTTTGAATTGGAAAAGTACTGGACTGCTTCTGAAGGTGGTTGGCACCCTACTGATGTTTACTATCGTATCATTACAGAACTTGAGTCTGAATTGACAAGGAGCAGTCACCCAAAAATGGCAGGACATTCGGTAAGATGTGTGAAAAATAATTAGCCTGTGCGCGCGAATGTAATCAACTTTTAATCCCCCCTGCGCGCGCTATGTCCTCCGTGTGAGTGCTGACTGTTGGGTTGTAGCTGCCTTCACTTCTTTATGGGGGGCTGCGCGCGCGGAGTAAAAAATACGCATGGTGAACGGGGCAAGGAGTACACCGTATTGGCCATCGCAACTCGAGCAAGCCATTGTAACTACCCGCATGAAGACACGTGTATATATTGACAAATGAGTTTGTCAAAATTCAGGGTTCAAAAAACGATAATAACCATCGCGAGTCGTGTTTGATCAAGATGTCACGGGAAAGAGGTCACGCTAACGGTGTCGAGGACATAGTCACCCAGGAGAAGCGCGTAGCATCAAAATTTGCCACCGCGCGCAGTTTCATAAGGAGCCATGAGGTGCTGACCTTCTTTCTCCTCGCCTATGCCATCGCATGGGGGGCGCTAGCATTGATCATACCCTTCATCTCCGGGAGTCGGATCGAGGTCTTCGCCATACCTCTGCTGCTGTCAGCCCCCTTCGCCCCCGCTCTATCCGGAATCATAGTCACCACGATCAACGACGGTCGGCCACGACAAGGCAACATCAGAGCCCAGACCACTGCATTCCTGGTTGCATGGATAGCGACGACGCTCATCTTCCTGTTGAACCCTAACCTGAAGGATATGTATGATATTTCCCCGACCATTGTCGTGATTAGTGCAGTAACCGCGATGATTCCGTCTTTCATAATCTCCTCAGCCTACTCGACCAAACAGGGGGTTAGGGAATACCTATCGTCGTTGGTGAAGCCGAGAGGCGGAAGACTCTGGTATCTCAAGCAATCCTGATCTATCCTGCGCTCTACCTGCTCGGAGCCGCTATAACGAACGCATCTGGCCAGGGCGTCGGGTGGTTAAGAGCAGACATAGCTGGTACCAACCTCGGGGCTCTCGTGACCATCACCTTTCTCTATCAACTCGTCTACGGCAACTGCGTCGGAGAGGAACCCGGATGGCGTGGATTTGCACTCAGAAAACTGCGCGCGCGCAGTAGATACGGCTCATACGACGGTTCCATGGGGCAGGTATACTGGCGGGACGACCTCCTTGAAG
>CAZZFH010000457.1:0-2087 GCA_964653295.1 uncultured Candidatus Bathyarchaeia archaeon
TCCTTTGACAGATCAAACCCAGAAGACAGAGGATTATTCACCACAGCAAGCAAGCTATTCAGTTTCATAATGGTTATTGTCCAAGCTGGGCTTTACATCATCAGCGGGGTCTATGGAAACATAACGAACACTCAGTCAATTCTGATATTTGTTCAGCTCCTAGCCGCTGGGTTAGTGTTAATGATGCTCGATGAGCTTGTACAGAAAGGCTGGGGAATTGGAAGCGGAATCAGCCTATTCATCGTAGCAGGAATCACACAGAATATCTGGTGGATGAGCTTCAGCCCATTCGCAGTAGGAGACGGAAGGGCATATGGTGCCTTGATCGCCTTCTTCCAAGGAATATTCAGTGGGTTATCAGTTCAGAGCTGGTTCTACAGGTTTGGATATCCAGACATGATCGGGTTCTTCACTACCCTACTGGTATTTGCCTTCGTTGTATACGTTGAGGGCATGAGGGTCGAGATACCCATCAGCCACAGCAGCTACAGAGGCTACAGGAGCAGGATGCCCATCAAGCTACTATACGTCAGCAACATCCCAGTAATCCTAGCATACGCAATGTTCGCTAACTTCCAGCTTGTAGGACAGTTTGTCTGGACACGCTGGAACCAAAACAATAGCAACTTCATACTAAACATGTTCGGCATGTACAACCAGACCACCCAAGGAACACAACCAATCGGAGGCCTAAGCTACTATGTAACTAGCCCAGGCAGCCTCAGCGGAGTACTAGCAGACCCAATTAAAGCACTGATCTATCTGATTATCGTTGTTAGTTTCTGTATAATCTTCAGTATTACTTGGCTTGAGATCGGTGGACTTGGCGCAGACCAGATGGCAGACCAGTTACTCCAGTCAGGGATGCAGGTATCAGGCTTCAGGAGAAGCAAGAAACCCCTCGAGAAACTACTGAACAGGTACATCCCCACTATCACAGTGATAGGTGGTATGATTATCGGAGCTCTTGCTGCGTTTAGCGAGTTTTTCGGTGTATTCGGTTCAGGTATGGGTGCGTTGCTGGCTGTAAGCATACTGTATCAGTACTACCAGACCATGGTGCAGGAACAGGTCGAGGATCTATACCCCTTCCTTAGGGGAGCCTTCGGCTAGTCCATACCATTTTATCCCTATTATTCATTATTTTATTTTATGACCATTAGGCTATACGATGAGGATCATTATCTCAAGGAATTTGATGCAAAGGTTGTCAGTATTGATGATAACCTTGTTGAATTAGATCAGACCGCTTTCTACGCTGAGGGCGGGGGTCAGCATGGGGATACTGGTACATTGAATGGAGAGAAAGTGGTCTATACTAAGTATCTCGGGGATGAACGTCACGTGCATATTATGGATGAGGCTCCTAGCTTCAAGGTGGGCGATATCGTACACGGGGTAATTGATTGGGAGCGAAGGTACAGGATAATGAGGCTTCATACTGCTAGCCATATGATGGAGCATTTTCTGTGGAAGCATTTTGGCTACATGACGCGTACAGGAAGCAATGTGGATGATAAGAAGGACAGGGCTGATTATGTTCATGATGGTAGATTAGACCCAGATAAGCTGAGACAGGTAGAGGAAGACACCAACAAATTCCTCAAGGAGGATCACCAAGTCACCATCACTGTTGATGAAAATGGTATTCGAACTTGGCGGTGTGGTCCGGTGGGGATGCACTGCGCAGGAACCCATGTAAAGAATACAAGTGAGATAGGTGAAATCAAGCTCAAGCGTAAGAACCCTGGAAGGGGCGAGGAACGAGTAGAGACCAGTCTCAGAGAGTAAGACTTTATTCATAGTATCTACTCTACCTGCCTATGTTCCAGCCACCACGAGGTACACGGGACTATCTCCCCGAAGACCAACTGAAGAAAAACTGGGTAATCAACCAGGTACAAGAAGTATACGAGTCCTTTGGATTCGAACCCCTAGGGACACCTGCGTTTGAGTACCTTGAGATGTTTCAGATAAAGAGCGGGGATGATATAATTGACCAGATCTATACGTTTAAGGACAAATCTGACAGGGAGCTTGCTCTTCGTTTTGAGTTGACGGCTACTCCCGTCCCCCCGCTCGCCCCC
>CAZZFH010000458.1:0-2081 GCA_964653295.1 uncultured Candidatus Bathyarchaeia archaeon
CCCGAATGTGTAGTCGGTCCACAGCCGGACAGCCTGCTTGCCTAACGGGTCTTTGACAGCATAGAGCCTGGATAACTTGAGGTTCGTTATCCTCTCCTGGGCAGTGATAACGTCCCCAGTCTGACCACTGAGATTAATCCAGCCGGCATCTTCTAACGCTAAATCAGCCTCAACACTAGCCGTAGCTTCACGGATTAATCTAGCTAGCTCATCTCTTGGTGCTAGTTCTCTTAGGCGTACCTCTTGTTTATCTTCCATTACAACTCCAGCCCTCTAACTTCACTCATTGCGTCATAGATAACAACCTGCTCTATTTCCCTTGGCTGGTCCATCCCCATGATTCCATAGCGCCTTGCATCCATGCCGTGTGAAAAGTTATGCGTTGTCTTATCAGTTAGCTTGCCGTTCTTGTCCTGAACATATCTGAAATTACGCTGTTCTTTGATACAGTTTACAGAGTCTTTAGTCCAGAACTGCCTGAATTGTCTGACCTTCTGATGTCCGTATTCAACACTCCCCTGCCCCTTGGGTGCAGGTTTGATATTGAAGCCATAAGCGTGTATCTCATCAATAGATTTGGGTTCTGCTGAATCTGCAAATATCTCGTCATAGTTTCTCTTGACGCCAAGCTCATCCATCCTGAGAGCTATCGCGTCATTGGTTAACCCCTTCTCGTAAATTAGCTCTTCGCAACAGAACTGGTCTCCCTTGATACTGCACCTGACCAATACAGTCGGGTCATTAGAATATCCGAAGTCCATGCCATAGAACTGTCGGCCTCCCTCAATCATCACATCAACCTGGCTGAATAATGGATAGACCAACCCCTCAACCTTGCCTATCAACCCCATACCGTATATATTCCACCAGTTAGGGTCTTTATCCCGATTAGATTCAATGTTATCAATAACTTCCGGGGGTAAGACAGCTACTGCGTCAAGATAGGTGCTATGTATGTATTCATTCTCAGGATTATTGATTAAGCCATTCTCGTGCGCCCAGAACTCACTAACGGGGTTCCAGTCTAAGAAGGTGAAACGCCTGGTGCGTATATCTAACTCCCTGAACGCCATATAAGGGATGTTGTTCGCTTCGTTGATAAATAGTATATCCCTGCGCCCACCCCTCATTTTGCTTGGCTCATCAGCAGGGAAGAACTCTATCTTGCCATTTCCAAAGGTGTACGTCTGCTCTGTCTTGTTGTATCTGGTATCATCAAAGCTGTCGCCCATGATATTCTTGAAGTCACGGATACACCCCCTTTTAAGATGGGGTAATGATTCACTGACAACCGATATTAAGAAACTGCTCTTTGCCTTTTCAGCTATCAGGATTAAAAGCTCAAGTATCGAGTATGTCTTTGAGGACGATGTCCCACCCTCATTCAATGCCCTGCGCTTACCGCCCCTGTATGCCGCTAGGTTAAGATTAAATATCTTTGTTATCGGCAGCTCCACTCTCTGTACCCTTACCATCCATAACTTCAGCTAATAGCTTCTTGGTCTCACTATCTACACCCCTGATAATGATGGGTTTGTCTTGATTGCCACTATGTTCTATCTCCTGCTTATCACTCATACCCAGCCAGTTCTTAGCTAGGAAGATAAGGACTGACGGCTGTTTCTTTGCCTGCTCGAATAGACTGGCCCGAAGGGACATTAAGCCTTTTACCCGTTTACGCTTAAATATATCTACAAAACCACAGTTATAATGCTCTTTAACCTTACGCTCAATGGTCATCTGTGAGCAGTTAAAGTAATCGGCTATTTCCCTAAGCGTGCATTGTAAAGCACACTGGGCTTCGAACTCTTTCCAGTTTATTTCTATCTTACCTCTAGGCATTTGTCTTCACCACCTAGTTTTTCCTTTGGTATAGCTTACACTTCCATTGACAGGGATGATACAAGGCATGTAAGAGAGGTCTCGCTCCTCTTTGGCTCACCGCTAAAACTCGCTTTGGCTCTCCATTGAAAATTTATCTCCTTAAAAGGGAAGGAGGAATTTTGGTGAGCAAGCCCGGCGCCCCTCTCAAACACCCACCCGGTTACTGTTTGACAGAATGATAATAGAATTATAAAATC
>CAZZFH010000459.1:0-2071 GCA_964653295.1 uncultured Candidatus Bathyarchaeia archaeon
ATAAATGCTTTAACAATTGACCTGTCACTCCTCACCGACCACAGCGCGCGCAATTGCATAGCGATGGGAGACCCCTACTGCGAGTGGGAGTTCAGATACCTTACAAATACAAGCGCGCGCCGCGGAACAAGCCCAACTCCCACCCAGCACACCCATAACCCGCACCATCTAACACACACAGCAGAGTTCAAGCAACACCAATGCTGAACAGTAGCTGAACAGTACCCAAACACAAAAAAACAACCCCAAAAACCACGCCAAAACAAAAAAGAAAAGAGAAAACCCCGCCAAACACACCAAAGCAACCTAGGGGGGAGGGGGGTCACAAGGCCACGCAGAGCGCATCCCACCGACCCCAGCACAAACGGTGCCAGATTACATCGAAAACGGAACCACCAAGGTAATCATCGAAAAACACAAGGAGCCCATCAGCGACCGGGACCGCATCGTCGTCCACATCTACAACGAAAGCCTTCGACGCCGCCAAACAGGTATAAACCCCTCCATGAGAGGCAACTGGAGAACACAGACACCATCCAGTCACGGATAACGAGAACAGCATCGTCATGGAGGGAACCTACATAGACTGCGGAAGACACATCACCGACAGCATCATCGGAAGAAACGCCACCATCCTCAACCACGAAAACAACCTCCCCAAAGACCACAAACCAACCCTAGGAGACAAAGCCACAGTCACACTATAGATCTAGGTCCAACAAGCACTGAAGAGTCACAGCCTTAACCCTGAGCAATGGGAAGAATATGTAAGCCCGTATATCTGCCTAGTGATAAGCAAAGGACAGCATCATGTACTAGTTGATACAGGCGCTGGAAGTCTCACCCCAACTACGGGTAAACTCGTTCCCAACCTAGAGGCAGAGGGGGTCTCCCCCGAGGAGATCGACATAGTAACCATAACCCACAGCCATCCAGACCATATTGGAGGGACCATCGACAAAGAGGGCAATCCACGCGCGCAATCATGTATTATCTTCATCTCGAACCCCAAATTCATAGAGTAAGCCATTCCCAATCAAGAATCATATCTTTATCGGGATATATCCGGGTCATCTTTAGGGAAGATCGGCCTCGCCAGGCATCAGGGATCGTTTATTAAGCGACTCAATCTAGGTACTCTGAAAATGAGAGCCGGCAAACCGGACACGGATGATGAGGAGCTGATCATCTTCGACGCCGCGCCCATCTGGAAGGACGGGCGCGTCCTGAAGGATACGCGGGAGATCATCGAGTACATCGACACGCAGATGAGGCCCGAGTCACTGGACGACCAGCAGGACGCAGATGAGACATGGCCCCAGCTACGGGCGCACCTGATGCACATGTACCTGTCGACCCCAGAGGAGCGGGCGGAGGCGTTCCAGCAGGCCATCAAGGAAGGGGTCGACATCGGGCACTGGATACTGAAGAGGATGCGGGAGAGGTATCCTGAGTATTGGTAGAGCCCTAGGGCGCGCGCGGGGTACCTCCCGGGATGCCTCTCCCTATCCTCGTCGTACTGCTTCGACTTCTTCGCCAGCGCATCCATGTTTCCTGGATCGTATTCGCCCACAACTAGGTACTTCATCCTCTCACCACTCCATGTCTACGGAATGTATCTTCAGCCCCAACTTGGGCTAAGGTCCTGTAAATTCGCTGATAGAACCTTAAACTTCATCTGCGCGCGCGAACGAATAATCCTCTCTCTTTATACCTAACTCTTATTCTCAAATGATTCAGCATCTAAGAGGTTTAAAGAAAAAAGCTGATTCCTTATAATACAACTAGATTAGGGTATTTTTCCCTGGAATATCTTTATGAGTTTATCGAGATCTATGTTTCCTCCCGAGACTATGCACACAATCTTACCCGTTCCTGCTCTGCCTGATAGAGCAGCTGCAACAGACACAGCCCCTGCACCCTCCGCAACAACACTATTCTGCACAGCCAACAATCTGATCGCTTCAGTAGTCTCTTTTAGAGAAACAACCAGAGTATCGTCAATCAGAGTCTTAGCCAAGTCAAACATCTCCGGTAACACCCAAGGTGCACTTATGCCATCCACAAAACT
>CAZZFH010000460.1:0-2068 GCA_964653295.1 uncultured Candidatus Bathyarchaeia archaeon
GGTCGATTTGAACCGGCTGCTTCAGGGTCTAAACGAGGCAAGCCGGCAGTTGGATGATAGCTAGTATGACAGCGTTTAATAAATACGGCCGTAATCACAGGCTGTTAAAGGGAGGATAACATAGATACCAAGAAAATACTTGTCGTTGATGATGAGCAGAATATCAGGTTAGTTCTGAGGGGTATGCTCGGGGGACACTATATTGTCCTTGAGGCAAGTGACGGGCAGGAGGCGATAGATATTGCCTGCAGTCAGAAACCGGACCTTATTTTTATGGACCTCTTTATGCCGGGGACGGATGGTTATACCGCCTGTCATAGAATCAAGACAGACAAATCCACTAAGGGAATTCCTGTGGTCATACTGACTGCGATAGGCCATCAGTTGAACCGGGAGCTGGGTAAGCAGGTAGGTGCTGACGAATACCTGACCAAGCCCTTTAAGAAAGAGGACCTGCTGAGTGTAATTGGCCGGTTACTGAAATAGGCCGTCCCATATCAGGGAGATGGAATTTTATCTTGCTTGACCGTTTGGGTTAGGGGAGGTCTGGTTATGGAACATAGTGATAAGACAAAAGAGCAGTTGATAGATGAGCTGGTGAAAATGCGCCGGCGAATTGCTGAATTTGAGGCGCTGGAGCTTGAACACAAGAATACTGAAGATAAGCTAAGGGAAAAGGAGTACATAGTTGACTCCGCCCTGATTGTAACGGCTATGTGTGGTCTGGATGGGATAATGACCTATGTCAACCCGTCTTTTCTCAAGGTGTGGGGTTTCGCCAGTGATAGGGAGGTTATCGGAAGGCACTTCTCGGAATTCTGGGTGGTGAAGGACAGACTGGATGAAATCCTGGGTGCGCTTCGTAGCAAGGGAAGCTGGACCGATGAAATAAAGGCAACAAAGAAAGATGGAACGCTTTTTGATGTTCAGGTCTTGGCTTCTACGGTCTACGACAGGAACGGTAATGCCACTGGTTTGATGTCTTCCTCAGTAGATATTACCGAACGCAAGGAGATGGAGCGGGAACTCGAAGAGTACCGTAATAGCCTTGCTAGTCAGGTAAAACAGCAGACAGAGGAGTTAAGAACAGCGAATAAACAGCTTAAAGTGGAACTGGCCGAGCGCAAGTGGGCGGAGGAGAAACTGCGAGTGAGTGAGGGGAAATACCGCAACCTCATATCCAACCTCAGTGATATTGTAATAATGGAGCTCGACTCTGAGGGTAAGTTCACCTATGTAAGTCCACAGATATTCGACATCTTCGGCTATACGCCGGAGGAATCGATAGGGCTCGCTGCCTTTGATTTCGTACATCCAGATGATATCGGAAAATGCTTGGAGATCATGGCGACCAGGGGCGAGGTGGTGTGCCTCGAGTACCGGTCGAGGCACAAGGATGGACACTACGTCTATGTCTCGACCACGGGCAAGCTCATCCCCGATGGACGTGGTGGGACCAATATAATCTCGGTCCTGAGAGACGTCACCGAGCGCAAGCAGGCGGAGGAGGCACTGCGCGAAGCAGAGGCCAGATATTCCACGTTGGTCGAGAGTTCAAAAGACGGCATCATAATCATCCAGGATGGTTTACTCAAATTCATTAACAGGGCATCCGTAGAAATCGTGGGTTACACTCCTGAAGAAATGGTCGGTGCTCATTTCTTGAAGTTCGCCTCCCCCGATTCCCGAGACCTCATTCTACAGAGATATACCGATAGGATGGCAGGAAAGGAAGTACCATCCATCTATGAGATTAAATTGCTTAGGAAAGATGGTACGACCTTGCAGGTAGAGTTGAACGCAACGTACGTTAGTCTCCAAGGCAAAGATGCTGATCTGGTCTTTATCCGTAATGTGGCCGAGCGTAAGCAGACAGAGAACACGCTGCAACTTCTAACGGCACAAACAGAAAGAATGAGTGCCATGGGTGCTATGGCGGCTGGTGTCGCTCATGAGCTGAACAATCCACTGATGGGGATCCTCAACTTTATTCAGTATTGTCTGAAGCATACCTCCGAGGATGACTTGAGATACCCGATCCTGCAAGATAGCGAGCGTGAAACAAGAC
>CAZZFH010000461.1:0-2066 GCA_964653295.1 uncultured Candidatus Bathyarchaeia archaeon
CATTACCCTGATATCATGAAAGAACTAGGATATTACGGAGTTGATCTGAGAACACATATACATATAGGTGAAATTCCAGATCCCAATCGGATTAGAACTTATGATCCCTTAAATGGGCTTGAGGGTATCACATCGAATGTTTGGCATTATGATACAGACTATGTTTTTAAAAAACGACCTAAGTTAAATGAGGGTGAAATTCCGATATGGCATGTTGACAATCGTCATTTCCTAAAATATTACATTGATTTTTTGTACGAGGTTCTGGTTGAAGGGTTAGAACTCTAAATTTGAATAGACATGGGTAGAAATATTCTTTTTAACTTATTCAATAATCGTTTTTTCTGTTGCTTACGAGTCCAATCAGCAAACTCATATTGTTTACCTTCGGCAAAGAGCCACTTCACAAAAATAGTAATTGACCCCTCTTTAATACTCCTTATCAGTACATATGGCCACCAGTAGCCTAATACTTTAAAGGACATTGCCTGATTTTTGGGCGTTCCTGATTTACGTTGTAGGACAGAGTGAGTGTCTTTTATGACTTTAACTTTATATCCCATGTATTTTGCATAAAAAATAATCCAACTCTCGTATCCGAAGTTATAAGGGTATTGACAACCTTTTTTATCCCAGAAAGATTTTCGGATCATTCTTCCTGAGCCTCGTGGGATTTCGTTGGGTTCATTATCAATGAAACCACCAGTTATTGCGAGTTCAGGATCAGCTTGCATTGCATAGACTAGTTTTTCAGCGTATTCACTGTTTAGAATATGATCCGCCCCAAGAATCATAATATAATCAGCGTCTTCTCTTATTCTTTGTAGCCCTGAATTAAGTACTGACGAAAGTCCGGGGGTCGTCCTTAAACTATTGTTATGCGGCTGCAGATGTACTACAAATTTTGTATATCTTTTAGCAATATCGCTAGTTTTATCCGAGCTTCCGTCATCAACTACAATAATCCTTTCAGGATGTAGGCTCTGATTGACAAGCGATTCTAGAGTCAAACCAAGATATTTTTCCTCGTTACGTGCTGGAATAATGACGTCATAACTCAATGCATTTCCCCGTACTCCCTAATCATAATATAAGAGTATGATATTTTTTTCGCTTCAATAAACAAGTGAGGACTGTAAATACTAATGACGAATGTATTTAATCGTGTTGCATTGGGATAGACTTTTTGTTAAAAAAAATTATTAATTGATACCATGGGAGTCTTCCTATCTTCTCCATCTCGAGCCATCTATCCGTCGTTGGTGACGTCGACTTCGAGGATCCAGAACTGCTCGTAGGTGAGGCACCTGAACAGCGCTGGGGCTTGAGGTACTCACCGCGCGCGCCGTCGCTGCCGGGCTAGACGGGCTTGCTAAAGTCCATGTTTAATAGCTTTACAGAGGGAGGTGCGGCGTGCTCGATGAAGGTGACCTCCCTTTCAAGCCTGCCCGTCTCCGCTGCTATAAGGACGCTTCTGCCCATCGCCGTGAAGTCGTCGATGGAGATGTCGTCTCCCCCATATCCGCTATGAAGTTGGCGACGGGGGGCCCCTCGTCGAGGTTGTAGATGGCGGAATTGACGTCGACCGATGCCCTGTCCACCCATCCCGTGGGGTTTGATCTCTTCTACTATCTTTCTTTCCTCAGAAACTCGTTTCTTTCGGGTCTGTTTCGTCCCTAGGCATTCCTAGCGGACTTTCATTCCAGTTTGTTTCTGTTCTTGATAACCGATAATAGTATTTTGTTTTTATATGATTCTAATATATACTATTCATATCGGGTTTCATGGGTACATAAATCGTCTGCCCTAAAAGAGATATACGGGATGGACTTGTTACAGCCTAGTGAAACGTGATGCAGGATTACGACAGGTTCTATTCAAAGCTGGGCAGGTCCTTCAAGCCCGGCGTCCTCACGACGGTTGTCCTCAAGGCTTTCGATCTCATGAAGCAGGGGAGGAAGATCATATCTCTGACGGGGGGAAGCTACGATGTGCCCTCGATGCCCTGGCGGGAGGTGAAGAGCATCTTCGCCGACGCCCCCCGCGAGGCGTGGTCCGAGATGCTC
>CAZZFH010000462.1:0-2066 GCA_964653295.1 uncultured Candidatus Bathyarchaeia archaeon
TTTTGCAACTGCTAGCAAAAAAGTGCAAGAGGCAGAAGGGCTTTATGAACGGCTTAAGGAATTGAAGAAGCGCAATAAGGATGAGGAAATTAGACAGGCAGAGACTCTTATACAGAGGATAAATCTGCTACTCAGAGAAGGGATAAAGATTGCTAAGGAACCTAACCAACGTGCTGTCTTTCTCCTAAAGGTAAAAAAAGAAGCACCTCAGTTTGTTGAGACTGCTATGAGTGAAATGGAGCAAACATCTGAGATATTTAAGAGTCTCTCTGAATTCACTGAGGCTATAGAATCGGAATTCCCCAAAAAGGCAGAGGATATTGATCTCAGATTAAAGCCAATTTATGAGCTAAACAGGGAATCAGATGAGGCCTTCAAAACTGCCCAGAGGGAATTAAAGAGGAGTACTCGGGACTATGCTGCAATCGGTGATAGTTGTGCGCTTGTTACTAAAAATCTTATGAGTATCACTCAACAAGATAAAGAGCTTAGGGACAAAGTTGAAGAGCTCAACCGATCTTACTCCAGGACCCTGGTGGATATGCGAGTGGATTTCTTTCTTCAGATTGGAAGGACAAGTTGGGATGAATCTTCTGATTGGCCCACAGAGCATAACTATCTCTATGAATCCATCCTGGTGGATGAGGAAACATATACCTATTTCTCTACCTTGCCTGAGAATACTGTTCTTGCGAGTTACATGAAGTCTTGGGGGGAGAGAAAAAATGTAAAGATCGATCTGAAAATGTGGGATAGGCTTGGAATAGAGTGGAGAGAAGGATGGCAGAGTAAATGGGATGATGGTGCGGAATATTGGATAAATGATTTTGGAGAGAACTATTACCACAAGTATATCATCACCGAGAAAACTAAGCAAAAGGAAACTGATTGGGCTGAGGTAGATGAAAACTTCTTTGAGAAATACTGGGACGATTTGGGCATGGAAATCGTTTCAAAGCCCTATGGGGTTTATGAGGAAGAGAAGATACAGCAAGCTATACCACCAGGATATGCTTATGTTGGGAATCCAAAATATGGGAGATGGGAGAATGATGAGCAAGGAAACCGGCGATGGGGATGGTTTGAATGGTATATGTGGTATCACCTATGGTGGGGCCCACATTATCATTACTACTATTACGATCACTGGCATACCTGGGATAGACGTAGTGCCTACTATGGTCCAAAAAGTGATCCTGATAGATACGGAACTCACAGCAAACGTGCTCAATCCAGGTATGCTAACAGTGCGTTTGCAAAGAAAGGTGGGTTTAAGGAAGCTACATCATCAGTAAGAGGAGCTGGTCCATCAGGTCGGGCTGGAGGACCAGGTGGTAAAGGTAAATAAAAAAAGAATCAAGGAGAGAAACAGATGCAAGCATTACAACTATTACAAGCATTACAAGCTTTTGTCTATGTTGTCATTGTGATGATATTCTGTTATGCGGCGAAAAAGATAGATGATACCAGAACCAGAGGAATGAGATATGTTGAAGAGATTGAGGGAAAAGGGAATATTGCAGTAGGATTTCGGTTAGCTGGGTTCTTCATAGGGATAACTCTGGGTATGGCCGGAGCATTAAGTGGTGGTAGCCAGGGCTTTTTGAAAGATGTGGGTAACCTTATTTTGGACGGTGTATTTGTTGTGGTAATCATGTTCATTGCACTTTGGGTAAACGATCATCTGGTGTTGCATGGCATTGATAATGATAAAGAAATCAAAAATGGAAACACAGCTGTAGGTTTAGTTGAGATGGGTAGTTATATTGCTACGGGATTTATAATCTATGGTGCGTTTGCTGGTGAAGGTGGTGGAGTTGTTAGTGCGATCGTCTTTGCCTTGCTTGGATTGGTTGCGCTAATTGTGCTCTTTAATATCTATGAGTTGATCACACCATTTAAAGTCAGGGAAGAGTTAGCGGATACGCGTAAGAATCCTACAAACAATGCTGCGGGTATTGCATTGGCCGGGATGTTTATTGCACTCGGGATAATCCTCTATGCGAGCATTGTAGGGCCGTTTATCAGTTGGGGAACAGATCTATGGTCCTTCTTCATTAGCGCTT
>CAZZFH010000463.1:0-2047 GCA_964653295.1 uncultured Candidatus Bathyarchaeia archaeon
GGTAACATTCAGCGTCAATGTTTCCTATTTTACTCTGTACATTTTTGTCGGTTAAAACTCGTTACCATAACGCTTTTTGTCACATACAGACACACGATCTGGGAAGTTTTAGAGATGTTTTCATCAAAATAACCCCATTAATGGCTTTGAAATACTACCCCCCCCTCCCCCGTCTGCTCAAGAAGGGTATCATTCGTAGGTTCCTTATAGATCCATTTGAGAGTTTTAATAGAAGATGTCTCTAATAGGTGGAACCCCCTTCTGGCTACAGATAGAAGCCGCAAAATACGCCCACATAATCATCAACCAACGATGCGCAGTACAACCCAACGAAGAAGTACTCATACTCACAGACACAAAAACAGAACTCGAAATGTCCATGAGCCTCGCACAAGCAGCCGCAGCAGCAGGAGCACGCTGGAACCTACTAGTCCAAGACCCATGGATGGACGAATCCAGCCCCAGAATACTCACAGACATCGCCAAAAGCGCACTACTGAAAACAGACCTATTCATCGACGTAGGATACTCGCTCTACCCAGACGTCCCACCAGAGTACACCCAGATGCTGAAAGACAAAAAAACACGCAGGTTGACCCTGGAGTGCAGGACCCTCCGCAGCATGATAGGAGGAGGCACAGACTGCGACCCCAAGGTATTCTACGATATCGGGGAAAAGATGCGACCATACGTAGAGGACGGAGATGGCGAGGTTCACTGCACCAGCAGGCTAGGCACCGACCTACGATGCAATGTCAAGGGCGCGAGAAACATCAATTATAAGGGTATGGTGGATAAGCCCGGGATGTCATATTGTACACCTGATGGGGAGTTCGAGATCTATCCAGTATTGGGCTCAGCCAATGGGGTTATCATCGCTGATGGACCCATGAACCATGTTAGGGAGAGCACAGGGGTCTACGGAAACTACCCATGGGACGCCTACCATAACCCACTGAAGATAATTGTGGAAGAGGGCAAATACGTGGAGGTTATTGGCGAGGGAGGAGACGCAGACAAGTTCAGATGGATGATAGAGAATATTCCAAATGCTGATAATTTTGGGGAGTTCGCCATGGGTACCAATCCTCTTTGCCGTGAGACTGGGGAGTTCTCGGAAGAGAAGAAGAAGCTAGGCAATGTTCATGTAGCCTATGGTAGGGGTTGCACTCCCGCGGTTCCATGTAATGTACACCTTGATATCGTTTTGAGGAAACCTCGGGTAGAGATCGATGGCATACCAATAATCGACAAAGGAAAACTCCTCATCTAACAACCGATTTTCGCCCATCAACGCGGCTAGTCTGCGCATTAGATCTCTTCCTTATTAAACCTCCAAAGAGCCCCAGCAACGAAGACTATACACCACAAGGCGATAAAGAGGATAGGCGTTACCATGGGTAATGGTTCCCTGTAAGCTGCAAGGGTAGCTAGATCCACTAGAGTTCTGGGCACTATCTGAATCAGATATGGTCGTAAAGCCGGGATAAGTTGGATTAACAAGTCCTGACCGGCCATCAAGACCAAGGATACACCGAGGAGCGCCCCCCTTCCACTGAACATTGCGCCAAGGAACAGGCTGAGAGTCAGCCAGAACAGTGCGTGTAGGCTGTGTAATCCTAAGCTGATGATCAAGCCAAGTAGGGATGGTGTCGGGAACCCAAAAAACTCAAAGATTCGCACCGAGACCAGAGCCTGCAGCCAGATTACGATGGGCAAGATGTACAAGGAGTTTATCATGAGCTTTGAGAGCAGAAACGATTCCCTGGACACTGGTCCTGAAAGTATCCACTGCGCTGTGCCTGATTGTTTCTCCTTGATCAAGTCACCCTGTGTCAATACTATAACACCTATAGGCATCATGGCTCCGAGGAAAAAGTTGTAATCGGGTAAACCCTCATCAATCTCTGGGGATTCCACAGATATCTCGTATACTATCAATCCAAGAAGACCGTTGATGAGCACAAGCCAGATAACAGCCTGTTTGAGCCAACGTTTAGTACTCCACCACCGGTTGTTCTCCAACCTCAACATGGTGGGTAATCCA
>CAZZFH010000464.1:0-2037 GCA_964653295.1 uncultured Candidatus Bathyarchaeia archaeon
ACATACAGGAGAAGGATTTGTATTGCGAGGAAGTGATGTAACGATTGACGAATATACTCGGGAATATCATCTATCAAGAAAACAGGCGAAGGATCTATTAGAAGATGCGATCAATTTATATAAAGATAAAGTAGGAGTAAAACCAATAAGAGTAGTTATACATAAATCTACTTTATTTAATGATGATGAAAAAAGTGGATTTGAAGAAGCAATACCTAATACTCCTAGAGATTTTGTGGCTCTTACTAAAGAATATGAAATAAAATTTCTTAGGACTGGTAAATATCCAATTTTAAGAGGAACAGTTATTCCATTATCAAGAAATGAATATTTATTATATACTGTTGGATATATTCCTCGACTCAGAACTTATCCGGGTCACAGAATACCTATTCCTCTTAAAGTAACTCATATAGGAGACACAGAAATTAACATAATCTGCTCAGAAATATTAGGACTTACAAAACTTAATTGGAATACTACACAATTTTCAACACAATTTCCTATTACTTTGGAATTTGCTAAACGAGTCGGAAAAGTATTGTCTGAATTATCAGAAGATATGATCATGAAAAACCATTATAGATTTTATATGTAAAGGAGTGCGAGAAGACTGTGAATGTGGACTACTAAAGATTTTGTACTCTTTCAACACTTCTCGTGTTTCTTCGGGGAAATCCCTCATCATGCTCTCAACCATCGTTTTCAGGAGGTATTTCAAATAACCCTTCTCGTCCATCAGCGGATAGTAGATCTTGTGGTAGCCTCCTCTTCCAGTGCCCTCCCTTAAACCAACGCGCACTGTATTGTTCCTTTCTACCATTCTTTTTAATTCATATAATTACATAAAATCCAAAAAGTTGAGTCCTTACATATCGGAATTTTTCACCTTTTAAGAAGGATATATTTTAGAGGATTTCGATTAACCTCTTGTTTTGGCTCACTCCCCCTCGGTTAAGCTTATAGATCGCTCCTACAATGCAGTCTCATGGACTCCTTCAAATCCTACCTGTTCCGCCAAGTCTACAAGGACGTAGAGAAGCTAGGTGACCGCCTCGCAGAAGCCGAACCCCCCATCGACTGGGAACGGTTCCGCCCCATACTCCAAGGCCTCTTCGACAACCAGGGCCCCAGAGAGGCAGACCCAACGTGGACCCGTCCTCATGGTCAAGATGCTGGTGCTGCAGGCCTGGTACGGGCTCCGACTCCAAGATGGAGAAGCAGGCAGCCAACAGGATCGGCTTCAGACGGCTCCTCGACCAGCCCCAACACCATCCCCGACAGTTGCGCGCGCGCGCGCGGCTACGCGTGTTGACCGCGTATAAGAGAATGCCACCTGGGAAGCCCCGGCGGAGTCAGGAGAAGGGTTAAGAACAGGAAGAAGAGAGGAGAATACGAGGGAGAAGAACCCTCAACATAAGAGCAACACCCTGGCGCGCGCGATCAGGGCCATAATTTATCACAACTCAATTTTCCTAAGAGGTGTTCTTTTTCCCCTATTTTTATTCTAGGTTCAATGTAGCAAACCCGCTCTCCAGAAGACTTCTTTTTACATTCTATTTCAAAGAATAGTTTATCAGAACAAGCAACATCAGCCCGTCTTCTTGGTGCAATATAGGTCTCCGTTTTACAGCCTGTTATCATGGCTAATAATTCCTTGCAAGTCTTATGCCCTGGACTTTCAGGCATTATTAACGCCTCCCTGAACCTCATAATGTAAGAATAATTTCATCATTTTCACTCTCCTTTCTCTATCATCTTTTTGTATTCCGGTGTGAGCTTACATGAAGCATATCGACGTCCGCTCATCTCAATTATATTGCATCTTATCATCTTCATCTTTGTACCCTCTTCAAGAATCTTGCTAACTGTCCTCCTGTCAGATCCTATTTTAGATGCTATCCTAGTGGGCGATATGCCATCCTCCTTTTTAAGCACTTCAACGACTTTACGTAATTTTTCAACGGACATTCCAGTCACACATATGTGGTGTTTCTACACAATATGGGGGGATGAGACATATTTATAGTTTGCTCA
>CAZZFH010000465.1:0-2032 GCA_964653295.1 uncultured Candidatus Bathyarchaeia archaeon
ATTCCTAGGCTTGAGTGCAATGTGTAGATTATAGGGTAGCCTGTTAGAATCCTCGGTGCCTATGTCACCTGAAAAACTTCCTTTGATGTAGCCATCCTGAAGCCGTGTGTTGTCGAGGAGAGTTGTAAACTGGTCTCTCATCTTGACATATATATTCCCAGAGTCTTTTATCGAGAGGCTGATTGGGATATCCTCTTTGTAGGTGTGAACAGAACCCGACCATTCTCCAACAAGCTCAGGTGAAGGGTTGAACGTTACAGGCTCCTGTTTACCCTCTTCCTCGGCTCTGGACCCGTAACCCGGCAGCATCACCGATAAGATTTCCTTGACGATGAGGCTGGTGAGGGCGTATTGGCGTGAGTTACATAATACAACCACAGCCAGACTCTCGGAAGGAACCAATACCAGCTGGGTAGCCACGCCACCCATAGCGCCGTCGTGGCTCACCATGGAGTAACCTGATTGTTTCGAAACTTCCCACCCTATTCCATAACCCGTGTCCTCTTTGATTTTCATAGTGGGGCGCTGCATCTCATCGATGTTCTCATCAGACAGTATGGCTTCATGGTCCTGTAGATGGTTTTTCAGATGAAACATGCCGAACCTCACCAACTCATGGGCGCTACAGTACACCGCTGATGCGCCTCTGTGGTCAAAATCGTAAAACGGGAGGGGTTTGCCGTCGACCCCGTATCGTTTCGCATGCTGTCCCTCATGTTCTTCACCAAGGTTCACATACGCAGTATTCATGCCGAGGGGTAGGAACACTTCCTCGCGTATGAAGTCAGGGTAACTCTTACCCGAGATACGGGAGATGACGTAGTCGAGAATCCCGTAACCAAGATTACTGTACCTGTATCTCTCGCCGGGAGCAGCTACTATGTTCCCGAATCGTCTGAGGGTCTCCTCGAAAGGCGGTGGGTTGTAGGGTTCGTCTTTGTAAAAGAACTGGCAATGCAGTGGCAGACCAGAGGAATGATTAGCTACCCTGCGGACCGTTGCGTCTTTTTGGTCCCCAACCCATGCCTTGAGCTTGATGTCTCCAAGATAATCGTTGACCGGTTTATCGAGGTCCAGTTTTCCCCGTTCTTTAAGTATCATTAACCCTGTCGCCGTTATGGGTTTGGTGATGGATGCCAATGAGTACAAGGTGTGCTCGTCGGCTGGGACCCTGTTCTCCTTGTCTGCCCAGCCAAAGCCCTCTTCCCATGTAGTTACACCGTTTTTTGTCACCGCTACGGTTATGGATGGAACGTTTTTCTCAACCAGTTTTAGCCTGATAAGCTCTCGAATACCAGTGAAGGCGTCATGCTGAGTATGGGGTTTTTGGTTCAATTATTATCAATCTTATGTTATTTAGCGGAGTTATAATGTTGACTTACCTGATATACTCAGCATCTGTGGTTACAGATTGTTATCATAGTAAATAATGAGGTATTCAAGTTTCTAGTAAAAAATATCTAGGGTAAACAAGCTGAAAAGTGTCTGTAATTACACGGGTTTATAGAACCTATCCGCTATCTCACGGGATTTAACCTTTTACTATAGTTTTTCGTTTATAATTCTCCTGATTTAATTTTTTTATTTCAGAAATATCTTCTGTCGAATGCTTAACATGGTTTGATTTCATCGTTCTTCTTCGAATGTTTTTTCTAAAACCGCGTGTTGATATAATATAATGACTACGACATCTTGGACATGTTGCAGGAAGTCTATCTTTACAATTATGTGGTCTTCTTGGATTCCATGAATAATAACAATCCCTGCATGTTACTGACATAAAACTAATTATTATGACATTAATATAAAAAAATTGAATATTATGCGCGCCGGACTCTCTGGGATGGTCGATACAAGCCTTACTATGAGATTACTTTTCTTGATGATATTGACTCAGATAGACAGTTAGATGAAAGGGAGTTTACAGGGAACTGGTAGGGGTTCTTGGATAGTATCGAATAAACAGAAAATATACGTGTCTCATGTAACAAGCATATTCCTTGGATATTAGAGCTTGAGTTCTCCATTATCT
>CAZZFH010000466.1:0-2031 GCA_964653295.1 uncultured Candidatus Bathyarchaeia archaeon
ATCGTTGTTTAAATCCGGCGAGAGGGTCCTTTGCGTCAAGTTCCAGTGCAAAGTTCTCGTCTAGCCTGTACTCTGTCATGTGCTAAGAGACGATATACCGGGTTTTAAGCCCTACTAGACATGAAGCAGGGTGACCTCAACGATATCACCTGTCTCCAGCTTGCTGTAACCGATTGGTAATATGATGAATCCATCAGCGTTGGTCATGCTGGTTATGTCTCCACTCTGCTTGAAAACCCTGTACGCCTTACCGTCCTTGATCTCTACAGTGATGAACTGCTCCCTGTCTCCCTTGGACTCTAAAACTTCACCCATAGGAACCTCAACCCTTACCCAGTGCTTGGGCTCAAGACGAGCTATCTTACGAAGCGCAGGCAGCAGATACACATAGCTATTGTTCAAGCAGCTAGTGGGATACCCCGGCATACCAAAAACAAGCGTCTCACCAACCTTACCGAACAACGTAGGCTTACCCGGCTTGGTCTTGACACCATGGAAATATATCTCGCCTTGTTTCTCGATGGCTTCACCGAATAGGTCCTTGACGCCTACGCTGCTTCCTCCGCTGAATACCCCAAGGTCATAGGTTGATGCGTCTTTGAGGCTCTCTTGTATGGATTCCATGGTATCCTCCATTATCCCCCGCTTGTACGCCTCTCCACCATTCATCTCTATTATCGACGCCAAAGTGAAGCTATTGATATCATAAATCTGACCCGGCTCCAGAGGTGTTCCCTGTGGAGCTATCTCTGGTCCACTGCTATAGATGGCTATCCTTGGCTTGACATAGACCATTATATCTGTATATCCGAGGGCTGCAAGGGCTCCAAGTACTCCCGGGGTAACCGTTGTCCCCACTTCCAATACTTTGGTGCCTTTTACCATGTCTTCCCCAGCAGGAGCCATGTTCTTACCAGCCTCAACCCCCCGCCAGATGACCACATTATCACCCTCCAATCTGGTGTACTCAACCATAACCACCGCGTCTGCCCCATCAGGCATCGGGCTGCCCGTAGCGATCTCAAGACACTCACCATGTTCTACTGTTCCCTCAAAGATACCTCCCGTATGCTGAGCCCCAATTAGCTTGAGTTGAACAGGGGAACCCTCAGAGGCTCCCTTGATATCATCTGCCTTAACCGCGTAACCATCCATACTCGCACGGTCGAATGGGGGCACATCGAATCCAGCTACCACATCAACAGCCAGGACTCGTCCAATGGAGTCCTGTATGGGTACTTTTTCTGTCTTGGTTACTGGCTTGGTTTTCTCCAGTATGATGTTTATGGCTTCTTCTCGTGGCATCAGTTCCTTGAATGGCTTCATACTCATCTTCTGCTCAACTCCCACAGCATATGGCCGATCCCAGGCAATATGATCTCATTTAACGCGGTCTTCATGGCACCACGGGAGCCCGGTAAACAAAATATCAACTTCTTACCCACTACACCAGCGGTCGCACGACTCATCAAACCCGGCACACCCAGCTCATCATAGCTCAGGCGTCTGAAATGCTCCCCGAAGCCGGGAAGCTCCTTTTCGAATAGGCTTCTAGCAGTATCAACCGTTACATCTACCCGGCCTAACCCGGTTCCACCACTGGTTATGATTACAGGTGCCTCACCCTCAATAGCCTCAATGAGCCATTGCTTGATCTTCTCCGGGTCATTTGGCACGATATCCCTCTTGACTACGCGGTGCCCTGCTTCCTCAAGTATGGATACAGCGAGGTTTCCTGTGTGATCGTCTTCCAGTGTGCGTGAGTCACTGGTAACGAGCAAGGCAATGTCTGCTGCTGTCTGCTGGTCTCGGGGGTGGCTCATTCTCCCTTCCTCTTCTCCAGTACCCGCACATCAGAGATCGCCGTCTCCGGGTATTGACCATATTCATCCTTCTCCAAATACTTGGTCATATCCCAGATATTCAGAAGGGCAGTCGTTACACCCATCAACGCCTCCATCTCCACCCCCGTCTGGGCGTTAGTGACCACGGTACAGCGAGCCTCAACTCCCTCATCCATGATCATGTATT
>CAZZFH010000467.1:0-2011 GCA_964653295.1 uncultured Candidatus Bathyarchaeia archaeon
AGAGCTTGGGAGCACTTTGCTGGTGGTTCCCCCGGGTCGAGAGACCCTGACAATCAGAATATTCAATTATCTGCACTACGGGGGATCAGAGGAAGTAGCTGGGCTCTGCCTGTTGATAGTGGTGTTGATGATGGGTTTGACTGGGATCGCGTTCAAAACATATTCAGGGGGAAAACGCAGGTGATCGAGGTAAAAAACATCTCAAAAAACTATGGAAGAGTCCAAGCCATAACCGAAATAACATTCAATATACCCAAAGGAAAAACAATAGGCATCCTCGGCCCAAGCGGCTCAGGCAAGACTACCCTGCTCAGGGTTATCGCTGGTTTCGAGTACCCTACCGCTGGACAGGTGCTGATAGATGATGTGCTTGCTTCCTCTCCTGAATACTTGCTTGAACCCTTTAGACGAAACCTCAGTGCGGTATTCCAGACACCTGCTCTGTGGCCAAACATGACAGTAGCACAGAACATAGACTATGTCCAGCCCTTGCGTCCTCCAAGTGAATTATTGGAGCGAATAGGGATAGCGGAGCTTACAGATCGATACCCTAACGAGTTATCTGGGGGAGAAGCCAGACGAGTCAGTATAATTCGCGCCCTCATGGCGGATAAGAGGTATCTTTTGCTGGATGAGCCCCTCGTGAACCTGAATCCCGAACTCAAGGAGATTATACACCAAGTAATCGTTGAGGAGACCCGGCTCAGAGAGATGGGTGTACTCTATATCTCTCATGACGCCTCTGAGCTAGAATACGCTGACAAGATATACGTGATGAGTGAGGGAAAAATTGCAGAAAAACAGTAACCTCACCCCCATCATAGTCTTAGCCCTTGTAGCCCTCACCCTATTTGGCATGGCTTACATCAGCAAACAGGACACAGGAGACAGCGAATCACCAGTCTATACCATACTCAATCCCCCCGGAGACGTAACAAGCATGGTTGAGCAGGATGAGACACTCTGGGTGGGTGGAAAGGAAGGAGTCGTGGGTATTGACATTGAGACCCATACCGTGTTTGACCTTGACTGTGATGAAAGGATGACATATACGCGACATATGTTGCTGGATGGCGAGACGCTTTGGATAGGACATGACAGGGGATTGACTTGGTATAATTCCAGTGGCTGTAAGACTTTATCCTCGGAAGATGGGATGGTGGATGATCGAGTGAACTATTTGATGAAGACCAGTGATGGCACCCTCTGGGCTGGAACTTGGCATGGAGCCTATTTTTATCGTGGGGGTGAATGGGGTAGAATAACTGTGTCTGATGGGTTACTGGATAACTATGTGAATGTCATTTACGAGGACAGCCATGGTAATCTTTGGTATGGAAGCTATGTGGCGCCCAATGGAGGAATTAGCATACACAAGCCCAACGGGGAATGGCAGTACTTCACAACAGAAAATGGACTAGTCCACAATAACATTGTCCAATTCTATGAGGATACTGATGGCTCAATCTGGGTCTCAACCGGATTGATGACAGTTGGAGCCGCTATTAGGTTTGAATGGAATGATGACCTGTGGCAGATTGCAGAGGTTCTGGATGATGCTGATGGGGTTCCTCTTGGAAAGATAAGATCGGTGTTCAGGGATAGCCAAGGGTATCTTTGGGTTGGATCTGAGAATGATGGTCTAGCTATTGAGACATCTACTGGTTTTAAGATACTGAGACGAGAGGATGGGTTATCTCATGATGAGGTCAAGGTGTATTATGTGGACCCTTATGGAAGTATCTGGCTTGGCACCCGTGATGGTTTAACAATAATGACTGAGTCTGATCTTGAGAAGATTCAAGGCTCTTAGTTTTACATTAAAAATATTCCAAAAGTAATAATATAGATATTTTACTCATTTTATCGAATAGAATATAAGCTCATCAAGGTACAATTTTGGAAAGAGGGTTTATACTTGGCAGAAAAACAAGGTCCACAGAATAGTATTCAATTCATTTTATTGTTGGTTAAAGGGATTATCACGAGCATTCCTCAGATGCTCAAGAGT
>CAZZFH010000468.1:0-1987 GCA_964653295.1 uncultured Candidatus Bathyarchaeia archaeon
ATCGTAGCATGCCCGAAGAAATCAATCGAGTACTTGTCGATCACCTCTCAGATCATCTGTACGCTCCCACAGAGGACGCTAGAGAGAATCTGAAGAGAGAAGGCATTGTTAAAGGGGTTTTCGTAACTGGCAATACAGCGGCAGATGCAGTGAAGCAGAATATGGAACTTTCTAGAACCAAATGCGATCCTCTTAAGGACCTTGTCTTAGAAGAAGAAGAGTATATTCTTATTACCGTTCATAGGCAGGAGAATGTAGATGATAAGAAGAAATTGAACGAGATTTTTAGAGGACTCCGAAGACTTAGAGATGAGTATCAAGTTCCTTTAATATTCCCAGCCCATCCCAGGACGGTTAAGATGATTGGCTCACCAAGGATGCTCATAGAAGGTATCAGTATTATTGAGCCTGTTGGATATCTGGAGTTCCTACAACTAGAAGAAAAGGCTAAACTAGTCTTGACGGATTCAGGTGGAGTTCAAGAGGAAACCTGCATCCTTAGGACACCTTGTGTCACGCTTAGAGATAACACTGAGAGACCAGAAACTATTGCTGTGGGTTCAAATATTTTAACTGGTACAAATTCTGATGTAATTTTAGAGGCATCAAGATTGATGATGGAGAAAAAAAATGATTGGGAGAACCCTTATGGCAATGGGGCCACTGGGAAGAAGATCATTGATATTATTTCCCAGGAGATGGAAGGTTAAGAGTCATCGTCTTGATTACTATTGGGAGTGGAGTTCAGAGATGTCGAACAATTCTTCTGGAAACCTTAGGGATTAATTATCTTTCGTATGTGAATACAGACCCGCAATCATAGATTTTACTTGCTTCTTCAAAAGGTTTCATGTTAAACTCATCCCCTTTAATAAATGTGCTATTTGAATATCCAACATCTTTTTCACAGGGGCCATGTACCCAAAAAGTATTCTCCAATGAATAATCTCTGATTAATGATGTTTTTACAGAAACATTAGTATCATTCTTGAAGTATGATATGTTATATCCTAAGGCTTCTCTATTGAGGATGCTCTCGAAATATAATGAGTAATAACTATCGGTATGAATTGTTTCATTTGAGTAATAATAGGTGAAGTCTGCCGCGTTCATCTCAGATTCTTCCAAGGCACATCTAGATGTACCCTCATATAATGGTGCACTTACGTTTGCCATATTAGAAATTATCATTATAAATCCCAAGATGAAGATTGCCGATATTGTTATTATCCTACCCGTTCTCCTCAATCTTCTTGATGCCTCTAAAAGAGTGAAACCTATGAAGATGGAAAGGAACATCCACAGGTAAGGTTGCCATCTGCCTGGAAGTATTGCATCAAACCCCATTTCTGCTGCGATGGATGTAATGAAGAATGTAGCACCTATGAAGCAAAGGAGATAATAACGCTTTAAAGATCTATTCCTCTTATTCAACCAAACCAGAATACTCAATATCAGCAATAATGTAGTTATGCAGTATTCGAGATATCCGAATAATGATTCATAGAAGTTGAGTCCTCCCATATGTATTGCTGGTGACACATATTCTCCCTCTGCGATTTGAAATGCGAAGTTGATTGCTTCCGTGATATACCAGAAAAAACCGCTCGCAAACATCCAGTATCCAATCAAGGCGATTCCGAAAAGAGAAGTGATTGTGAAAGTTACCGTTTTTCCCTTTATATGTTTATTTTCTAGAAGCCTATAGATATATTTGCCAATTAAAAATGAGAGAAGAAGCAAGAGGCATATTGTAGAGGCTACTGTATGAGTAAGGATTAACGTACCTAGGAGTACGATGATGATTATGTTAATCTTTAGTGATGGTTCATCATAATTTTTGATAATTAGATACGCTATCAGAGTGAATAGCATGATCCCAATAGACATAGCTATGATGCTATGGGTTCCATAGGCAATATAAGCTGAACTGAAGGAAAAGACAAGAGAAGCAAGGAGACCGGTTTTGAAATTGCATATGGATTTT
>CAZZFH010000469.1:0-1986 GCA_964653295.1 uncultured Candidatus Bathyarchaeia archaeon
TTCATGCTTCCCTCTGACAAGGTTATCAATACTGATTTCATTAGCTCCTGTTTAAACCATGTGCATATCGACACCAATAAAACACATGGGGCAGAGATAGAGCGATCGATATGGTGACCTTTAGCCACGGGGGAGACATTGAGGAACTCAGAGCCTATCTTGATTCACTTGGATTGAGCCTTGGACCCACGGAGGAGCGTCTCATCCAGGAGAACCCTGAGAGACTCATTATGTGGCGGGATAATGGTGCTCTGGTGGGTCACGCCATCTGGCATGCAAGCAACACAAAACAGCATCCCGATGGAGAGCCTAGAGAGCTTGAGGATAAGCAGATTCTGGAAGAAGAGCTTAAGGTTGAGGGGGATTTCATCGAGCTCCACGAGATATGGCTCAGTGACACCTACAGGGGAAGGGGGTATGGTTCACAGTTCTTCGAGTACTTCGAGGAAATGGTCAAGGAGAAGGGATTCAATTCCATTGTCTATTATGCCGATCATCCTGCTGCTATGAGTATCTGTTTTAAGAGAGGCTACAGGTATGCTTTTGGCGTCGAGCTGGACGGGATCACCGGTGAGAGAGCCAGATACTATGTTCTGGCCAAGCAGTTTTGAACACCATTTAAAACCCAGCGTATTATTTCATGGCTAGAGAACCACGATGATACAGCTAGAAGGTCGCAACCCTGTCTATGAAGCTCTTAAGCAAGGTTTGGTACTAAGCATCAAACTAGAATATGGACACGAAAACGATGCCAAAATAAAACAGATTATTGATCTCGCGCGTAAGAAGCGGGTCAAGGTCGATATGGTAAAGAGGAAACAGATTGAGCGCATCAGTACAACTGGAAACCATCAGGGTGTTATCGGCTATGCCCAGACCAATGTAAACTGGAGCCTCGGCAAGGTGCTCCAAGAGACAGCAAAAGAGGTATGCGTATTGATCCTCGATCAGGTTCAAGACCCTCATAATCTGGGAGCCATCATCAGAACCAGTGATGGGGCTGGGGTAGATGGCATCTTGATCCCCAAGAAGGGCTCAGCCGAGGTCAATAACACGGTTCACAGGGTAAGTATGGGGGCCAGCCTCAATGTGCCTGTCTGGCAGACCAATCTATATCCGGCTATCAAACAGATGCAGGATGCGGGGCTTAGAATCATCGGTATTGACGCAAGCGGTAGCAAGCCCTACTATGAGGAAACTCTGTCAGGAGCGGTGGGGATCGTTATTGGTGGAGAAGACCGTGGGATTAACCCGACACTGCTTAGTAAATGCGATAGCGTGGTTAATATTCCCATGAAAGGGAAGCTCGATTCATTGAATGTGAGTGTTGCAACCTCGATTATATTATTTGAGCGTGTAAGACAACAAGAAACGGGATAAAGATAAGGTAGTGGTTAGCGTCTCCTAGCGTTTGTGACGATCAGGATACCAATGGCTATAATGAATAATGGCCAGAGGGTATCGAAGCTAGCCCACCAGAACACATCATCAAGCAGAGATGATGCGCCGAGTATAATCAAGAAGACACCGATTAGTAGTGGCCATGTGGTTCGGCTTCTTCCACCGAAGCAATCATCTTCCAAGTCCCAGTCATTGCGTCTATACTTATAAGCTGGTGGCTTCATGGATGCTCCACAGTTTTTACACTCTAGGGCGTCTTCCTCGTTCTCGGTTCCACACTTTGTGCAGTATACCAATTTAGTTCACGATCAGAATATTGAGATGTGTTATACAAAGCTTACTCAAAAAAGTGAACACATTTGGTATCGCAGCCCCTGCAGACCATCACATGGGTCCATTGACTAGCCCTGATCCTAGAGTATATCCAGAAAACTGTCACCGCCAAGAAGTAAACTGATATGAGGAAGCTGAGATTCATCAACTGGATAGCCGCAAACATGAGCCATGCGCCTAATACAAACCAGAAATTTAGCCAAAAGTGTATCCAACCAGAGCCCAGATCAATAAAATGCTGGACCAAGCCCA
>CAZZFH010000470.1:0-1981 GCA_964653295.1 uncultured Candidatus Bathyarchaeia archaeon
ACAGAGGCTAGGTCACAATTACCAAAACCCCTAACTAACATATCTCCATCACTAATATAATAAGTTCTGGGGGATTCCAGACCAGACTGAAACCCCCGTGTCAGGGGCATATCAAAGTTGATCTTCAAATTACTATTGGTTTCACCCCCAAAACCCTAGTGCCTAAATCATCTCTAACACTAGGGTTTTGGGGGTGAAAAGAAAGGATTACTGAACACCTCAATTATAGCAATATGGCAACCAAGAAAGCATCCTATTAATTATGTATTTCATAATCCTAAATAATATGATGCTGAATCATTATGTTGCGTAGCGTGATTAGTCCGGTTTACATAGGTCAATGTACCACGACATAATAATTATGTAGACCAAGGGCGCTTACCTTTGCTACTGTCTTTGATGGTCTTGGTACTGTGCATGCGGCAGAGCCTCTATTTCTCATAAAGTGGGGGCTTAGTCTGTGGATGCTACCAGTCATGATACAACTCTCCTATATCCTGACGGGCATGTTTTTGGATGATTTTGTGTCCACATAATAATCAAGCTGGGTTTCGACCCCAGCTGGTATGGTATTCTATATGCCATAACCTGTTTCTTATAAGGATGATAGCGCTCATGGCAGTCGAATGTTCGTCTTCATCTCCCAAGGTGATAATGCCTATATCAGCGAGAAACTCATCGCCATTCGCCTTAAGTAGATGACACTCAGCACTCCTAACTGCCACTCCTCTTATGGTTCTCTGCTGATATTCTCAAGGTACAGTGAGTTCGAAAATACCTCGCTCCAAAAGCTCAAGCGAGCCGTGATAACCTAATATACTTCTTACTTCTTCACTAACCTCGACAATAATGCCATTAGGCTCCGTCAGTATCATTCCTGCGTCTACAACATGGAACACAGGATTTAATTTCCGGCTCAATCACAGGAGCGTTTCTCCCATATGCTTGAAACTCCATTTGGCTTATAACCGAGAGGGTTTTTGTTATGATTCAGGGCCGCCGTTCTTGCCCGTTTCATCAGTGGTTATCCAGCCATGCTTGACCGCATAGAAAACAGCCTCGATCCGTGATTCAACCTGTAGCTTCTTGAAAATGTGGGCAAAATGGGTCGCAACAGTATATTTGCTGATAACAAGTTCGCGAGCGATTTCCTTATTACTCATACCCCGGGCAGCCAGCTTGAGTATTTCTAGCTCACGTATATGCAAATCTGCATAACTTGATTTATCGGTAAGTCCAGACTTGGCCATTCTTCGAAACATACGCCCAGTGGCTTCTCGATCGAACACAAGTTCACCCATATGAATAGTGCGAATGGCATTGACGAAGCCAGTAGCCGGTAGATTTGTCTTCAATAAATATCCACTTGCCCCAGCCTCAACGCAAGCGAGTACATAATTTATGTAATCATAAGCACTAATGATCAAGACATCCGTATCCGGTGAAAGCTGCTTAATTGTCTTTAGAGCCTGTATGCCATCGATTTTGGGCATAGCGACATCGAGTATAGCGATATCCGGATGGGTCTTTTCTACCAGCCTTATGGCTTCTTCTCCATTCCTAGCTAACCCGACACACTCTATATCTTCCTGATTATCTAGAAGATGGGACAAGCCTTCCAGGACTAGCGCATGGTCATCCGCTATTAGGACTTTTATCTTTTGCATAGAATTAGCTTTAACATTGACGATCCCTTACTATAACACCACGCCAAAATATAATAGATAGTAATTCGTTTTGTCAAGCAACGCTATTGATCCTCAGCTTCTGCTCGGTGGTGGTTGATAGCTTAGAGAAAAATGCTTAACCTCTCAGTAACAAAGCTGAGAGGTTAAGCAATGGGGAGAGGAAAGTTCCACAGGAAATTAGATGAGGTGATAGTTAAAGTGGTTAGAGATATGATACCAGTGGTAGAGGGGATACCGCAGGAATGTAAATACTGTGGGTCAAAACAGGTAGTCAAGTTTGGGCATTATCAGGG
>CAZZFH010000471.1:0-1973 GCA_964653295.1 uncultured Candidatus Bathyarchaeia archaeon
GAAGCCCTAGTTGTGCCTGAGCCATTAACTGACCCCAGGAGCCCTGAGGCGAATTATGACGAGATTGAGAGGCTGCTATCTAGATTAACCCAGCTCCCCCCTGTGGTTGAGGGAGAAGCGTCCATCATGATTGAGAACATGAAAGCAAGCCTGGTTACTGAGAAGGCTGCCATGATTCTGGGTCGATACCTAAAGGATACGCCTGTTAGCGTCGGGTTTGAGACAGGGTCTGATACACATAGCAGGTTACTGGGAAGGCCTGATACGCCCTCGGAGACATTAGTTAGCCTCAGGAGGCTCAAGAAGGCTGGTTTGAAGCCTTATGTTTATTTTATCCATGGGTTGCCGGGTCAGGATGCTGGTACTGTGGATGAGACTGTTGAGATGATCGATAAGAGCATTGAGGAGGGGGCTGATAGGGTGATCCTATACAGGTTCCAGAGTCTCCCCGCTTCCACATTCAGCCAATGCCCCTCTGGTCCCCCCGCGGTACAGGACCCATTAAGCAAGAAGATCTATAACGCGGCACAGAAGGCAAACATGAATAGAAAAGAAGACTTGGTAGGGGAAAGGGTGCAGGTTGTTGTTGCTGAGAGATATGATAGGGATCCTAGGTTTTGGGTTGCCTATCCTATGCTTCATGGTCCAGTTATGTTGTTGAGGGGAGATAATTTGAAGAGTGGAGACGTTGTTTCGACCCGGGTTATTGATGTTGCGAGTGATAGAATGGTCTATGGGACGGTTCTAGGGTGAGGAAAAAATATTAACTTTAAATGAGAGGGTTTAGAGTTATCTTAGGGTCGTTAAGATGTCCGCCGATGATGGTAATGAATCAATGAACACAGAGGGACCAGTCTATGAGTGCGTAAAATGCGCTCGAAGGGTGCCTCATAAAGATCTGCAGCGATACATAAGTTTCAGGTGCCCATATTGTGGGTACAGGATTTTCAGAAAAGTTAGGGCGCCAATAGTAAAACGGGTAAAGGCGAGATAGATGGCCACACTTGAGAAAGCTAAAACCCTTGAGGAGAAACGGGCTGCTTTAATCATAAAGTATCGTAATCTCTCCGTTGACTCTGTTGAGAAGGATGATGATAAGTTGGTCTATCGGCTCAGCAAGGGTGACGAGAATTATTTAATGTATATCCTGTTGAACTTGAAGACTATTGGAATCGCTTACATCAGGGAGTTAAGGGACAAGATAGAGGAGGAGAAAGTTACTGGCGGTATCATCGTGGCTGATGGCAAGTATACCTATAGTGCGCGGAGTAACGCCCCTGAGATGAGTATCGAGTTGATTCCTTCGAGTCTACCGACCTTTGATATATTTGAACATGCGCTCGTGCCCCTTCATGAGATTCTCAGCAATGAGGAGAGGGCTCAAATAGCTGAAAAATACCACGCAGAGCCCTATCAGTTCCCATGGATAAAATCCACTGACCCCATCAGCATTATTGTGGGCGCTATTCCGGGGGATGTTTTACGGATAATTCAAAAGAGCGAGACAGCTGGGCGATACGAGAGCTATCGATACGTGGTCTAGTCGGGGTTTAACTCCGATAATATTACTAGGGCTTCTCCCAGTGTTATATCGAGTCTTTGGCTCAACTCTTCTGGGGTGATTTTCTGGTTCTCGGGAATAAGTACATCTTTGGTATAGTTCAGATGAGCCTTATACATTGGGAGGGTCTGAGCAGTTTCGAGAAGAATATGCCATAATGGATTTTCTTTATACTCCTCAGCCATGTACATTATTTGGTTTTTATTGGATTAAAGGTTAGCCTTGGGTTATCTTGTCATACATCTTGTCGAATGTCCATCTTAGGCTACTGTTGATTTCCCTTAATCTTCTTTCTCCACCATAATTGTGGATTGATAATTGGATGAGTTTACCGTCTTCTTCTTGTACCTCGTATTCCAGTATTTCCCCCGGGTCGAGTTCCCCGTTTGTTGATCTTTCTTGGTCTGTTTTT